>DDLU01000128.1 GCA_002340305.1 Desulfovibrio sp. UBA2564 | reverse complement strand
ACGGCGACGCGCTCCAGTACGTAGCTAAAGCCTTCTGGGCGCTTTTCGAAGCAATGATCAGCGATTAAAGTTGACAATTTTTCCAAACGGTTATGGCTGCTGACCGACATACATGTCGGTCAGTTATCAACTAAAACTCAATAATTGATCTGATTTTCGATTTGATCTTTGAATTTCCGCTCGAAACAACTCCCATGCGAAAGCGGAACCGCTTCGGAACCTGTGAAGGTGTACCCATCATCACACACCTACCCCTACCCTCGATTATGGGTTCAGGCGGGACTCTCCCAGTCCCGCCACCCTCACAGGGTCCGAGGCAATCAACTAAGGAATGGGCAATCGTGCCCAACTACTGGGGAAGCGGGGTTTTATGTTTTTTTACCCGCTTCCCTGCTTTAACCCCCGATCCGGCGAGGCAGCATGAAAGATATTTTTTATTCAATGATTTCAATCTGGCTCCTCCTGCAGCTCCTCGTTTATGGGCTGATTTTTGGGGCTATGTGCGGAGGCTAATATGGGTAGCGTAACTGGAATCAACATCGAGCCGGTTGTCGAGCGTTATTGCGACGAATGCGAACATTTCGAAGGTCGCAATGTTGGATACAATGCTGTCCAGTGCGACGAGGCAACGTTGCACCTCAAAGAGGAGGGCTATCCGGGACAGGCCATGGTTATGTGGAATTCCGACGCCAGCAAATGCCCTTGCTTTGAGGGCAACCGGGCTTACGAACAGCGCATGTATGACGAACAGCATCCAGCCAAAAAGAACCGTGTCTACGAGGTAGCGTAATGAAGCCCGGAATCTACCCAGACATGAGCAACGAGGCTTACCACGCTGCTGAGGGGGAATCCAAAAGCTCTCTAGTTCAGTACATGAAAAGCCCTGCTCACTGGCAGGAGTACCGGAGGCAACAGAAGGAACCAAGGTCTCAAAAAGGTTTAGATGCTCTTCGTTTTGGCACCTTGTCGCACCTCGCAGTTCTTGAGCCTGAAAAATTCACGCAAGTTCCTACATTCAAAGGAAGCAGGAGAGCGGGAAAACAATGGGACGAATTCTTTGCAGCAAATGGAGAAAATTACATCCGAAACAATGAGCATGGCCTGATTTCACAAATGGCTGAGAAAGTCTTTGCCCATGAAAAAGCAGCGGTCCTGCTGACCGGGCCGGGTGTAATTGAAGAGTCGTGCATATGGATCGACCCCCGCAGCGGAGAAGTTTGCAAGACGCGCCCTGACCGCAGGAGATTTAACGGCGTAGCTGTCGACTACAAGACCTGCAAGGATGCCACCCCTTATGGATTTGCAAAAGCTATGGCGGACCATGGATACCACATTCAAGCCGCCATGTGCATTGATGGCTACAAAGCCCACGACATTGAAATAACCCACTTTGTTTTTATCGCTCAGGAAAAAACAGCTCCCTTCAACGTGGAAGTCTACAGCATCGACCAGAGAGCAATCGACCTGGGCGAAATGGAATACAAAGAAGCCCTTTTAAATTTTTCTCAAAGCAAGATCGAAAACAACTGGCCCGGATACACCGCCGGAGCAATAACCAATCTTGACCTTCCTGCATGGAAGTACGGAGGATAAAAATGGAAAATAGCCAACTAGCACCTACCGGATCGGCAGCACCTGCGGGTGTGAACCAGCAGCCCCCCGCCTCTGTCGGAATTGCAGCCGAGCAGGCCCGGTCAATAGCCGAAATTCAAGCGGCAATGACTATTGCGGCAAACTTTCCGAGAAATGAAGTTGCCTCTCGCGATAAAATCATGTCGGCCTGCCAGCGCCCCGCATTGGCTCAGACAGCAATCTACTCTTACCCAAAAGGTAGAACATCCGTAACCGGGCCGAGTATTCGTCTGGCTGAAGTTTTGGCCCGCTACTGGGGGAACTTGAATTGTGGTTTCCGCGAACTGAATAGAAAGGACGGCCTTTCAGAAGTTGAAGCCTTTGCATGGGATCTGGAAACAAACACCAAATTCACCCGCCAGTTTTCCGTAAAGCACTGGAGGGATACCCGTAATGGTGGCTACGCCATTAAGGAAGAACGGGAAATTTACGAACTCATTGCCAACATGGCCCAGCGCCGGGTTAGGGCCTGTATTCTTGAGATCATCCCCGGCGACATTGTCGAAGAAGCTGTCGCCCAGTGCAACAAAACAATGACTGCGGACCTGCAAGGCCGCGATCCGGTAGAAGGAGCGCGAAACCTGCTTGCAGCTTTGAAGAAGCACGGCGTTACTCAGCAGAATGTGGAGAAGCGCATGGGGCACAGAATTGAAGCTGTGTCCGCCGCAGAAGTAATCGACCTTTGCAAGGTGGTTAAATCCATTGAGGATGGTTTTAGCTCTGCTGCTGACTGGTTTGAAATTGAAGACAAGGAAGAAAACAAAGCCCTTGAGAATGCTGTCCTTGGTGAAGGCGCAGCTTCCTCTTCAAGTCCGCAAAAGGCTGAAAAGGACAACTAGCCATGACCAGCCAGCAGCGCAAAACAATATTCCCCATGCTTACCGAGTGCGGATGTCCCAAAGATAGGAACCAGCGCATAGCATGGATAAACGGGCTGCTGTTTGCCAACGGAGCGACAAAGGTCATTACCAGCACCAACGACCTGAAAGACGAGCAGGCAAGCTGGCTGATTGCTGAACTGGCTAAACAAATCCGGGCAAGGACCGCATACCAGAACGCCGCCTAGCCCCACCAACTAAGCTATCAACAGTCACAACATATACAACAGGGGCGGGAAACCGCCCCAAGGATGGAAATCAAAATGATCCGTGGAATCACCCATATCCTGCCTTTCGAAGAAGACCTCGACCTTTCCGCCCTTCCCTACAATTCCGTTTTCTACGCAGCGAAAGTTGATCGCCGGGACGATGAACTCAAGGAACTCGGTATCGAACTCGCTTCTATCTACGACGAATACCAGGAAGCCGCCGATACTCTCGCTCGTATCGGATACATCCCTGAACTGAGTGCGAACGCTTCCGCAATCTCTAAGATTCTCAGCATTGATAAAGGACAGTTCATACAGGACTTGTCCGATTCAGTTGAAACCCTCATTTTCGACATGCTGGATAATCCCGATCCTGATGAAAAATGGACGACAACTGCGAAGCTCACTCTGAAAAACGACAAGAACATGGACCACCGCAAGATCGTTATTGCCGAAGTCAAGTCCGCTATCCCTGCCGCGAAATCCGGCGGAGTCCTCTACACTGACAACAAGGGCAACATGTTAGCCGTCAAGGAAGCTGTAAAGCAGATGGACCTTGTGGCGGCTATGGAATCTGAGGCTGAACCGACTGAAGAAGAGAAGGCGGCCAACTGCGCCGACCTCGCAACACCCCACACCCCCGCCGGGGAAACGATCGAGGAGGCGGTTTAGGTATGAGCCTGCATAACAAAATACTTCACGGCGATTCCGCCCAGCTTTTAAAGACCATGCCGGAAAACTCTTTTGACGCGGTTGTTACTGATCCGCCCTATGCGCTGACCGACAAACGAGATTACCGCCGCGCTTCAGCATCAAAGACACAGCGGGATTCAATCGGCAAAACTGGCGGCTTCATGGGCTGCGAATGGGATTCTAAAATTCCAGATTCGGATCTGTGGGCCGAAGTTTTAAGGGTGAGCAAGCCCGGTGCCTTCCTGTTGGCCTTCGGCGGAACCCGTACTTTTCACCGTCTGACCTGCAACATTGAAGATGCAGGTTGGGAAATTCGGGATTGCCTTATGTGGCTGTACGGCTGCGGCTTTCCTAAATCCAAGAATCTGGACGGCGTAGGCACAGCCCTTAAACCCTCATGGGAACCCATCATTATGGCCCGTAAACCGTTAGCCGGGACCGTTGCCGAGAATTACACCGAACACGGCACAGGCTGCATTAATATTGAGGAGTGCAGAGT
>DDLU01000131.1 GCA_002340305.1 Desulfovibrio sp. UBA2564 | reverse complement strand
TCCGGTTACTGGCCGCTTTACCGTTTCGACCCCCGCCGCGAAGAAAACGGTGAGAATCCGCTGGTTGTTGAATACAAAGAGCCTGACGGAACCCTGCAGGAATTCCTTTCCGGTGAAAACCGCTACGCAATGCTTGAGCGCATGATGCCTGAAGCATCCAAGACCATGCGTGTCGGTATCGAAAAGGATTGCAAGCAGCGTTACAAGCTCCTCAAGCAGCTGGCTGAAATCGACTACAAAGTCGATTAGTCCGCTTCAGGAACTGTCTGCTAAAAACGAAGCCCCCGCATCCGATGGATGCGGGGGCTTTTTGCGTATTCGCTTGTATGTTTTAACTCAGCAATCGTTGTTTTGAAAAAGATTGATCTAAAGGGTTTGTCCGCGGTTTTCAAATTGAGTGCAGTTGCGTTTAAGTCTGTGTTTGGACATCTGGGTGATATGTTTTGCTGTTTCGATGCCGAATGTTTTGCTAATTTTGTCAAGGTATACAGGGTTTTCGAAATAAGTATGGAAGGCGTAATCCCTGAATGACAAGATTTCACCCGGAGTGAGATACTTGGTAGGCAGGGGGTGGCAATCCGGGGAATATTGGGAATAACCGGTCCATGTTTCAGGAAGCGGCCAATCATTTTTGAGGGCCTGTGTGTAAAGTTTTGAGCCGGGGAAAGCCATGGTGCTGTACAAGTTAGCCCAATGGGCATTTATTTCCTGTGCCAGTTGAAGCGTTTCGTGCATACTTTCCAGATCATCTTCAGGAAGACCAAAAATGAAGTTGGCTCCTACGTAGAGACCTGCATCATATGTTTGTTGCACGGTAGACATTATTGATTCAGGGTTATAGGCCTTGCGTACTGCCTTAAGGACCCTCGGACTTCCTGATTCAAATCCATAGGCCACCCAGTTGATCCCCGCAGCTTTCATTTTATCGAGCATAAGCTGAGTTACTGTATTAACCCGCGCGTATGCCCACATATTCAGATCGTAATTTCTTTCGATCAGTAAATCACATATCTCAACAACACGTTCTTCGTTGTCTGCGAATAACTCATCGATAATTTTTATGTTTTTGATGCCCCAGTTTTTGACCATGAAGGCTACTTCATCAACCACAGAACGCGCACTGCGGTGACGTATTCCTGGTTTGCCGAAGAGGGCGTTAATGCAGCAAAAAGTGCAGTTGTATGGGCAACCCAGACTTGTGTACAATGTGCCGTAAGGTTGGCGGTTTTCGATGTCATCGAAGCAGTGCCAATTGTGCGCACGGTATTTTTTCATAGGAAGCAGATCCCATGCTGGCATAGGAAGCTGGTCCAAATTTTGAAAAATTGGGGCGGTAGGATTGGCAATAATATCATCGCCTTTACGCCACCAAAGCCCACGCACCTTGAACTCGGAAGCGTTATTTTTTAATGCATCAACTGTCTCAGGCAGGGTATAGAAACCTTCCCCCTGACATAGGAAGTCACAGACTTCCTCCTCCATAGTCTGCTGTGGTAGTGCGGAAGGGTGGAGCCCTTGAAGCATAGTTTTTATTTCAGGGGCAATTTTTTTGAGGGAGCGGATAATCTCTCCGGCGCCATACATATTCATGGTCGATGCAGACGGGTTAGATCCTGAAACCGAAACCACGGCAAGAACAGGGTTGATATCGCGAATCTGTCTGGCGCACTCCTCGTAGGACCATTCTTCCACCTCAGCATCAAGCAGTACTGCTCCATATCCCTGTCCGCGCATGAAGCCGGCAAGGAGTGAGGCCCACAAAGGAGGCTCAATAGCGGTCAGTTCGAATTGGGAAAGTTCTGCATAGATGGCTTTCTGGCTGCCGGGCTTGACGATCACGATATCAGGTCTGCTCATGGTATCACCTATTTAAGTTTAAGAATGTTCCTAACTTTAGCCACAATTTCATCTACTTCCGGTGCCTTATTCTGCAAGGGTGGGCAAAGACACTTGGTATGGTCTTTAAGGCCGAGTGCATGGACCATAACCCCAGAAGCCATGCCGAGCTCGTAGGCAATGGATCTGGAGGCCCCGCATATTTCGTGCCCTGCATCAATAACCAGCCCTTTACCGGATTTTTTCAGCCCCCGGATGACGGCTTCACTACAGGTAAAGGGTTTGAGCCAGAGCAGATGGATAATATTGCATTTGGTTCCTTCTTTCTCCAGAGTTTTGGATGCTTCGGCAGCAAAGAGTCGTGGAGATGATGCCAGAAAAATAGTGATATCGGCATCATCGCGGATTATGTCTTCGAACTCTTCTTTGTTCTGATAGGCAAAACGGTGCTCGCTGACGTAATACGGGTCATCGTCTTTCATGAATGAAGTGTATATTTTTTCATATTCACCCGGTGACATGGGAGCACAAATTTTGAATCCCGGAAAGTGCATGAACATACCGTGCAGCACAGTGGAGTGTACCGGACCGATTCCTTCAGCAGCAATAGCCCTGATGAATACCGGAGCACTTTGTCCATGCAGCTCCTTAACCTTGGCGGCATAGTTGATTAGTGGACTGCCGTTGAGTACGAGGAAATCCTGAAAGCGGATGACGAAAAAAGGCCTCCGTCCAACCATGGCGGCACCAACAGCGAATCCTGCTCCGGCTACGTCGGTCATGGGCAGTTCCACGATACCTCTGGTGTCGGGCACAGTTCCATTGACCCAACCTACAGCGGAAACACTTTGACCGAGCAGAAGTCCGTTTTCTTCTTCTAAATGTCTTCGAGTTGTTTCTCTAATGGTTTCAGCAAGATTTCTTTTGCCCATATCTGCTCCATCTTTTTGCATACGCTGGTTTCAATTTTAGCTGCTTTGTCCGCAAGGCCTAGTTCATTGAGTTCGTGTTTTACCATGTTGAAGCGATCCCACTCCAGTGTCCCGTCTATCCCTACTCCGGCATGCCAGTAGCCCCGGCATACCCGGATATTTATGAATGCCGGAAGCTGGGTGCTTAGTTCTCTGGTATGTTTGAGCACGGTCCACGGGTCATCTGCTATATCAACCGCGGGCAGTCCATAGGATTTGGCCACTTCATTCATATTCCAGCTTCTGCGTACTTCTGTTTTAGTCAGAATGGAGTAGTTGTTGTCCATGCAGACGAAAAGAACAGGAAGTTTGTGGGTGGCTGCAAAGCCAAGAGAGGGCGAAACATAATCTTCCTCTGCGGAACCGTCTCCGAAAATACAGAGGGTCTGCTTGTTGTTGCCCAGAGCGGCACCGACTCCGAGGGGCACATTTTCGGCAATGAGGCCGTGATGTCCGTACATATGCATACCGTTTTCATGGTATTGCAGACAGTTGGATCCGGCGCGTCCCCGGCTGCATCCACTGGGAAGCCCGCGAAGTTCATCCCGGAGCATTTCCGGAGGGGCTCCAAAGGTTAGAAAAATATCGTGTGCCCTGTGCTGGGCAAACACCTGATATTTGTTAATACACAGTGAAAAAGATGCAGCCGCAGCTTCCTGACCGGAAGATAGATAAACCTGATAGTTTATTTCGCCAGCTTTAATTGCATCTACGGCACCTTGTTCAAAATAACGCACTTCACACATTTTCTGCCACAGAGCCAATGATGTTTCCGGAGAAAATGATTCGGCAATCCCTTTTTCAACATTCAAATCACATGAACGCTGCATTATAAGCTACTCCTCAAGGTTCAAAAAAGAATAGACAGCATCAATGCTGCCGACAATTTCGTCAGCACGGGCCAATTTTTTGCTATCTAGTGTCGATGTGATGGCGATGCACCTCATTCCGGCTTCCTTTGCGGAATCAATTCCTAAAGGAGCATTTTCCACTGCAATACAATCCTGTGGCTTCACTCCGAGAATATCTGCACCGGTCAGGTATG
The DNA here is from genome assembly GCA_002340305.1 of Desulfovibrio sp. UBA2564. Lineage (GTDB taxonomy): Bacteria > Desulfobacterota > Desulfovibrionia > Desulfovibrionales > Desulfovibrionaceae > Maridesulfovibrio. Next base: position 3,963 of record DDLU01000131.1, on the reverse strand, counting down.
GTTCAGGATTAGGCTTAGGGTTACCAACCCGGTCTCCTGTAACAACTGCTTCGAATAAAGAAAGAAAGTTTTTTCCTGCTGTTCTTTCCAGTCGGGGGTAACTGGCGCCACTGACAAGTCCGGTCAGGCAGTGGGCAGCACATTTTTTTACCAGTTCAACGGCTCCGGGATAAAAGGAAAATGAGTTGTCCTGCATGTAAAAGTCTTCCTTGGCTCGGGCTACATCTTCAGGGGAAACCTTTTTAAGGCCGTAGCTGTTGATAAAGGCTTCGGCTACCTTACGGGTATTAAGTCCTTCGAGAAGATAGTATTTTTCTTCGGAAATACTTACTCCGTGTCTTTCAAAAGCCTTGTGCCAGGCTCGGTAATTGTCTTCCATGGTTTTGCCGAGAACTCCGTCAAAATCAAAGATGACTGCTTTTGTTTGTGACATAGATTTTCCTAAAAGATGACAAATCGCATCAGCAGTGTTTCTGAGTTTATGGTAAGACCTTCAATTTTTTCAAGATATCCGCCACGCTGTGTTTCTCCAAGGTCAACGACGATTTCTCCTGATTCATCACGGAGAGCCCCACGGCAGACACAGTAGAGAGAACCGGGGTCTAGCTGGAAGTTATCTGCAAAGTTTGCGGCATTTATGAATTTAGATACGCTGATGGAATATTTATCTTTGGTGGTAAAAATTCCACCTTCGCAGTTATCGCAGTCGATGTATGTGTATTCATAGTCAGAAAGATTCTCAGTCACCATCTGCGAGCTGCCTTCATAACCGCTTTTTTCTCTTCCATATGCGTCTTCCATACGGCATAAATCCAATTTGGAAGGAGGTGTCTCCACTTCAATTAAAGATATTCCGCTCAGTGAAATGGCTTTAGTTGAATGGAACACCCCTGCATCGTAAATGATGGAGTCTCCGGCTGCCAGAAATGTCCGGGTATGAAAGGTGTTGCTTAGGGAGTTACCGGAAAGCAAAGTCAACGAAGTTTTTTTATTAGGGTGAGAATGCATGGATGTTGAGTGATCTTTGTTGATGCGCAAAAACCAGATCGCCACGGATTCATTTTCAAAAAGAAGATATTCATAGCCCCAAGGTTTTAGGACAATGCAATTTACATAGTTTTCCGGCTGTTCATTTTGCTTTACTTCTTCTTTTTGTTTGAGGTTTTGTATGTCTTTTTCGGAAATACTTATGCGTTTTACAGGCTTTATCATAAAAAAATCCGTTGCTAAATGGCACTCAAGTGGCCTTGTTTCAAAAGGTCAAGGTAGTTTTTGTAAGTCTGCTTGATCCCAGATTCTAGATCGGTTTTAGCAGACCATCCAAGACTGTTGATTTTTGAAGTGTCCTGCAATTTGTGATCTACCCCATCGGGATATGTGCTATTGTAGTATATTTCCCCCTCAAAGCCGATGACCTTCTTGATTGTCCCGGCCAACTCCGCAATGGAGTATTCTTTTCCGGTTCCGATATTTAATCCGACGGTTCCCCCGTATTCTTCCATTAAAAAAAGACTAGCTTTTGCAAGGTCATCCACAAACAAGAAGTCACGAGATGGTTTCCCCGATCCCCACAGTTCCACTTTGCTTGAACCTGTTTCTTTAGCTTTATGAATCCTGCGGATAAGCGATGGAACCACAAGACTGTTCATATTTGCATAGCGTGTAGTGGGGCCGTAGATGTTGGTAGGGATAAGGGACATAAAATCAGTCCCGTACTGACGGTTGTACGCCTCGCACATTTTCATCCCAGTCAGTTTAGCAAGAGCGAAAGGCTCATTGGTCGGTTCCAAGTGCCCGCCTAAGATGTCTTCTTCGCGCATAGGCTGTGTGCAAATCTTTGGGTAGATGCAGGAACATGCGAAAAATAGCAGCTTGCGGACTTCGCTGAGAAAGGACTGGTGTATGACGTTGGCCTGCATCATCGTGTTTTCATAGATGAAATCAGCGCGATAGGTTGTGTTGGCATAAATGCCTCCCTGTTTTCCGGCTGCCATAAAAACATATTCTGGATTTTGGGTAGCAAAGAATTCTTGCACCGCCTTTTGATCCAGCAAGTCCAGATCTTCACGCGATCTGGTGATAATATTTATGTAGCCTTTCTTTTTTAGAAGGCGAACCAGCGCACTTCCAACCATTCCGGTGTGCCCGGCAACATATATGCTGCTATCTTTCTGCATGTGTTTGCCTACTATTTATTTTTTTTAATGTAATCCACAACAGCGGCCATGAATTCGCCGTTGTTGTTGTAGTGGGGTGAGGTAATGATGTTCCCGTCTACGACTAATGGAGCTTTATGCTGGTAGTCTGCTCCAGAGTTGATCATATCCGTTTCAATGGACCAGTATGCAGTCATTTTGCGTCCCTTTGTGATTCCTGCAGAGATAAGAATCCATGGGCCATGGCAGATGGCAGCAATGAGTTTACCTTGTGCATTCATATGTCGAATGAATTCGAGAACTTCCGGCAACAATCTAACGCGGTCCGGAGCCTCGAAACCACCAGGCAGCATTACGAGATCAAAGTCATCTGCATTAAGTTCTGTGGTAGCCATGGTTGCTCTTGCGGGTACACCGTATTTACCAATGGCAACTTCTCCGCCCTTGGTAGCTATCTCTGTTTTCCAGCCAGCTTCCAGCATACGGTAGTAGGGGTAAACAAGTTCCTCATCCTGAAATCCGGGTCCGGTAATAATTACTGCACGAGTCATTTTTATTCTCCTGTTAATATCCCCTTTATAAGGGGAGTTTGCCAGCAGTCCAGATCTGAAACTGACGCTGTCCGTTTATCTCTGCTCGGGATAATTTTCCTGATGCTGTTTCCAGTGTCAGGGCGAAAAGATCTTTTCCAAGGTCTTCAATATTTTTTTGACTTGATTTTGATAGTATTTCTCCTGCATTGAAATCAATATCATGGTGCATGCGGTTATACAATTCCGAAGTTGAAGAGACTTTGATTACCGGGACAATGGCATTACCGGTTACAGTTCCTTTTCCTGTTGAAAAAAGAATTACATTTGCTCCGGATGAAACCATGCCGGTTACGGATTCCATGTCATTCCCAGGGCCCTGCATGAGTTGCAGGCCGGGCCGGGTTGCTTTTTCTCCATATTCAAGTGCGTCGGCAACTGTGGTTGTCCCTCCCTTGGCAATGGCACCAAGGCTTTTGATGCAGGAGTTGATCAGTCCACCTTTCCTGTTCTCTGGTACAAGGTTATCGCCTATGTCAACACCCATTTTTAATGCGATGTCTTTGTACCATTTTAGTAAATGTTTAAATTTGTCAGCGACTTCTCTGTTAGCGGCTCGTCCAAGCAGTATGTGTTCCGCACCTATCATTTCAGGTACTTCTGTCAAAATTCCGTATCCGTTATTTGAAACAATACGATCAACCACATCACCGATCACCGGATTGGCGGTCAGTCCGGAAAAAGAGTCTGATGCCCCACATTCAGTTCCCACAACAAGCTTGCTTATGGGGCATGGTTCCTTTTTGCGAGTCCCCTGGAGCAGGGCTTTTTCAATAAATTTCATGCCACAAGCAATGGTATTCTGTACACCGCCTGCCTTTTGGATAGTTATGCTGTGGAATGGTTTGTCTGGAGTTATTTCCCGTTGCAACAAATATTTGTTGACCCTTTCATAATTGGTTTGCTCGCAGCCGAGATCGACAACGCAAACAGCTCCGACATTGGGATGGTCAATATAATTTCCTAAAACTTCGAGGAATCTGTCGATCTGTACGTTTGCTGCACAACCGCAGCCTTCGGTGTTGGGTAGAGCAGTTATGCCGTCCCATCCGGGGTAGTCCTTTACTGTGTCAAAATTTTGGGACGCTTTTTCAGCCAGTAGCTGTGCAGTCTGACTGGCGCACTGTGAGGTGGGAATAACCAGCAGCCAGTTGCGGGTTCCGGCGCGTCCGTCTCTAGTGGGATACCCGGAAAAGGTTTGGTCTGAAGGGGGGTAA
>DDLU01000153.1 GCA_002340305.1 Desulfovibrio sp. UBA2564 | reverse complement strand
GGTTTAAGCCGCCGGAGGCGAAATCAATTCATCAAATACGCAGAACGTATCAACTAGCTTGATTTCCAATCGTCAGTGTACTCGATGTTACCGTCTGCATAGGTCCAAGTGATCTTGGAATAGGTGAAGCAGACCTCTTCCATGTCATGATACCCCTTATTGTCGGGCAGGAAGGTCACAGGCTTGTAGCTGTGCAGGTTGACGATAATCGCCTCTTCCATCTTGATGGTGTAATATTTCTTTTCGATTCCGGTAGGATCGATGTGGTAGTGATCGATTTCCACGGTAAGCTGCTCGCCCTTACAGCAGGCCTGGGCAAGTTTGGGGGATGCATTGTCCACGTGTTTGGTCACGCAGAACGGCTTGTGGATACGCTGCCCGGTAGGCAGTCCGGTATGGGTGTTTTTGGGGATTTCCACATTATGATCCAGCGCGTAGACAAGCATGGTATCTTTTTTATCGCCGGTCTGAGTGCAATCGCCCTTGATTTGTCCCTGAGTCTTTCCTGTTACTTTCATATACGAAGTAAGTGCCATAACCCTTCTCCTCAAAATTCATGATTAAAGGTTGACCAATGCAGCGGCTGCCGCCTTCAATTTAGAGGCAACCGGACTCTTTCGACTAACTATTCCTTCTCCAGCTTACCCACCAATGAAAGGGTGAATGAAGCACCCATGTATTTGAAGTGCGGACGGGCTTTCAGGGACACCTGATACCAGCCCGGATCGCCTTCCACATCGCTGACCTCAATCTTGGCCATACGTAAGGGGCGGCGGCTGCGCACACTGGGTGCGGGGTTATCCATCTCGGTGACATACTGGGAAATCCAAGTGTTCAGTTCGCGCTCAAGATCGCCACGTTCCTTCCATGTGCCGATATTTTCACGCTGGATAACTTTAATGTAATGAGCCAGACGGTCCATGATCATCATGTAAGGTAACTGAGTGGAAAGCTTGTAATTAAGCTCGGCTTCCTTGCCTTCCTTGCTGGTGCCGAAGAATTTCGGTTTCTGGCAGGAGTTGGCGGAGAAGAAAGCCGCGTTATCACTGCCTTTACGCATGGTCAGGCCGATGAAGCCTTCCTCGGCAAGTTCAAATTCCCGACGCTCGGAAAGAAGAACCTGTGTGGGAATCTTGGTCTGAACCGCGCCCATGGCCTCGTACTGATAAAGCGGCAGGTCTTCCACGGCACCGCCACCCTGCGGACCGATAATGTTTGCGCACCAGCGGTACTTGGCGAATGAATCGGTCAGCTTGGAGGCAAAAGCAAATGCAGTGTTGCCCCAGCAGAAATCATCATCGCCGTCAGAAACGGATTCGTGATAGTTGAAGCTCTTAGCCGGAAGGGTTTCCGGGCCGTAAGGAAGACGCAGCAGGAATTTCGGCAGGGTCAGTCCTACGTTGCGGGCATCGTCTGACTCGCGGAAAGAATTCCATTTTGCGTACTGCGGCATTTCAAAAATGGATTTAAGATCCTTGAGATTGGGAAGCTCACTCCATTTATCAATACCGAAGAATTCCGGTCCAGCAGCGGCAATGAAAGGCGCATGGGACATGGCGGAAACTGAAGCAGTGTATTGCAGCAGTTTCATATCCTGCGGTCCGGGTCCGAAATCGTAATTACCTATGATGGCCCCGAAAGGCTGTCCACCAAACTGGCCGTACTCTGCTGTGTAAGCCTGCTTATAGAGACCGGATTTGGTGATTTCCGGGGCATCGTCAAAATCATCCAGCAAATCTTCTTTGGAAACGTTCATCATCTGGATGCGTACGTTTTCCCGGAAGTTTGTGCGATCTATCAGAAATTTCAGCGACCGCCACGAGGATTCCATTTTCTGGAATTCCCTGTTGTGGATAATGGCATCCATCTGGGAGGAAAGCTTTTCATCAATCTGGGCCAGCATATCGTCGACCAGATTGCCGGAAACCTTTGCTCCTTCGCGCTCCGGCTTAACCATTTCCTCGAGGAAAGCCTGCAAACCGGCCTTGGTTACGGAGTAGGCTTCGTCTTCGGGTTTGAGCTTGGTGGCTTCCACGATGTCATCAAGAAGCGAAACTTCGGCTGTTGACTGTTCAGCCTGCTGTTGTTCAAGTTTTTCTTCTGCCATGGATAATTCCCCCTACTCGATTCCAAGTTCTTTGAGCAGCTTTTCGCGCGCGCCGTCATCCTTGACCAGTTCCTGAACCTTTTTCCTGAATTCCGGGACATTGGAGAGCGGACTCTTCAGGGCTTTCAAGGCTTCACGAAGCTCCATAAGCTTTTGCAGCTCCGGTACCTGATTGATGATCCGGTCCGGGTCGAAATCCTTGAGGCTTTCAAACTTGAGTTTAACCGCCATCTGAGCATCGGCTTCACCGCTGAGCTTGTCCTCAACGCCCATGTTCAGTTCCAGATCCTGCGCCTTGAGCACTTCGTTGAAATTGTCCTTATCGATGTTGACCGGATCACGGTCCTCGACCATGCGGTCATCACCTTTCTGGGTAAAATCACCGACCACCAACAACTTGAGAGGAAGCTCGACCTCTTCCTTGGCATCTCCGGTATCAGGCTTGTAAACAATATTGACCCGCTCCTTGGGAGCTACGGAACCTTCTTTAGCCATATTCAAAACCTCCGCTGAAAAGTTTCTGGGAACAGTCCAAACCGTCTAGTTAACTCCGTTTATCTTCAACGCTTCAACTGGATTGAGCCTGCTGATGCGCTGTAAAATCTCAATACTTTTTACTGCTGAATCCGGCCCGCCCCCGGCAACCACGGCCTCATAGGCAGCACGCAATCCATCCAAGGCCAACTCCGGCTCCCACTCAGCAAGGCCGGAACTCTCGATATGTTCCAACAATTCAGAAGCATGCACATAGGCCACCCCGGCCTGTCCTTCCGCAGTCAGCAGTCCGGTCAAACCGGAACGCAGCCGGAATGCAGAGCGTAGGGAGGGAGATGTATTGATACTATCACAAATAAGTGAAACTGCCTCGAATATTTTTTTATCCGCTGCAAGCTGGTTGGCTTTGATCATTATTTCAGCAACTTCATCACTATCAACAGCACCGCCGGAAGCACCTCCGCCAGAACTGCCGAGGGACTGCAACCACGAACAGGTTTGAGGATCGGCAAATGGAGTGCCATCGGCAAAACTTAAGGAAGCCAGCGCGGGCAGGCACTGCACATAAAATTGTGTTTCCAGCTCAAGGGCAGCCAAAGCGTTTGAATAACTTTCACCTAATCCCTTGAGAGCTTCAGCGGACATACGGCTCAAGTCGAGCCAGAAAAGATATTCCCCGATACGCGATTCAGCTTCACGCAATGCTCCGGCAAAATCACCGGACCTAAGCTGACTGGCGATGGAATCCTTCACCGGACCATCCGGCGCAGGAATCATGGTCCGTCCATTTTCCGCCGGAGGAAGAGCGGAAATGGACGTCCACGCGATC
>DDLU01000140.1 GCA_002340305.1 Desulfovibrio sp. UBA2564 | reverse complement strand
GTTAATATGTATTTGAAATTTTAGGGCCGGGGTTACCTCCAGCCCATGGGTTCATATCCTTTCTCTTTCAGGCAGCGTTCCACAAATTCTTTGTATAGCGTATCTTGATTGTCCTGCATTGCTCCGCCTACAGCACCACCCGCTGCTCCGCCAGCCGCACCGGCAAGAGCAGATGATCCGGGGCTTCCGGTTACAATTCCGATTCCGAGTCCTACTGCACCGCCTATGAGACCGCCTTTAACCCCTGTTTTGACAGATGTTTTTCCGCGTGATGTCTTGCCGACGCTTTTGTCAGCAAAATCCATGCAGTATTCAATATCTTCGGAAACTTTTGCTTTTCCGGCTTCTCTGTATTGCTCGTTAGGATAGAGTACGGGCTTTTTGGCACACGCAGGACAAGCAAGTAACAACAAAGCTATAAGTATGAAAAATAGTTTTTTATTCATAATTGTACCTTTTTAGGCAATTGGTATTTTTATGGTGAATTTTGAGCCTTTGCCTATCTCTGTTTCGATATTAAAAGTCCCCCCGTGGTTCTGGGTTATTATAAAATATGAGACAGAAAGTCCAAGGCCAGTGCCAACTCCCGGAGATTTGGTTGTAAAGAAGGGTTCGAAGACACGGCGTTTTATGTCAGGGGACATTCCCGGGCCATTGTCTTCAACTTCCGCGATGATATATTGCCCCTCCATCCGGGTACGCAGCGTAATAGCAGGAGTCCGTATATTTGCGATTTCGTTAGTCGCATATGCGGCATTTTTTACCAGATTCAGTAAAACTTGCTCAATTTCGATGCGCAGACAGTTGGTAGCACCAAGGTTTTCTTGATATTCTTTAATTATCTTCGTGTGTTTGAAGTCATACTTTTTCTTTAAATCATAATCGACCGTGATGATGTTCATGATGTCATCAAAAAGTTTATTCAAGTCGCAGGTGGTCATTCCTTCATCATTGCGGCGGGTGAAGTTGAGCATTGTTTTTACTATGTTTGCCGCGCGTTCTCCGGAAGAATGGATGCCTTCAAGCATTCTGATTATACCTCTTTCTTCGAGGTATTCCTGAATTTGTTCACTTGTGCAGCCGAGGCTTTCTGCGACTTTAATATTTGCGGGAAGTTCAGGTGAAGTCCTGCGGTAAATATTTTGCACAGCTTGAAGTATTCCAGCCAGCGGATTGTTGATTTCATGGGCCATACCCGCTGCCAGTCCGCCAACAGAGACCATTTTTTCCGTCTGAATCAGCAATTCCTGAGTTTTAACCTTCTCAGTCATATCGATGATTGACGCAACGCAATCCGTACTGCCTTCAATCACTTCAACATTAGCGTGAACATTTCTAATTTCGCCATCTGCACGCATAAATTTGAAATCGTAAGATTTCGGCGCGGATTGATTTTCAGAAATCCTGGCCTTTGAGTATCCGGTAAGCCTTTCCACCTCTTCTGGAGCGGTGAAATCTATCCATTTTCTTTTACCTTCAATTTCATCAATTGGCAGACCGCATAGTTTGGCGTAGTTTTCATTGCAGTGCTTAACATCGAAATTTTGATCAACTATGATGGTTGCTGTTCCAGTATTGTCAAAGAGGCTGCGGTAGTATTTTTCACTTTTTTTGAGTTTATCTTCAATTTCCCGTCGGGTATTTATTTCTCGTTTAAGCTTTCCGGAAACAAATATTGAGGCGAACAGAATGACCATAATTGATACAAAAGAAAGGGCGGCAATGATAGCTGTCTCTTCTTTAATAGTAACTTTGCCTTTGTCCGGGTTGAAGAAGAAATCTTCAAGGTCTTTGGTTTGTTTAACCATCCCCTGTTTTCTGAACTCTTCGCCGATTTGTTCCCAACGGCTGGGATTGCTGTGTCCTATGCGCACCAGTTTGGGCAGAATAAGGGTTTTGAGTGTTCTGGCTTCATATCTGAGGTGTTCTTTTGATTTGAGGGAACCGAATTGCCCGGAAATGATCTCAATCATTTCTTCAGGATGCTCAAGTGCGTATTGCCAGCCACGCAAGCTGGCTTTAACAAACCTGTTTACCCGATCTGGTTTCTTTTGAATTTGTGTTCGTGAGGTAAAAAGAGTGTCACCGTAAAAATCTACTCCATGAGTATATGGATATATGATTGAATAAGGTATCTTTTCTTTTTTAAGATAGTACGGCTGGTTGGTTATGTAGGCCGCTATAACTTCGATCTCTGGATCGAAATAGTCCTCCGGGGTGGCAAAGCGGTCAATAAGGTTGACATCTTTTAAGTGGATACCGTGTCCTTCCATCATGACCTTCAATTCGATATCTTGGGATGCCGAACTCATGAGCAGGGTTTTACCTTTGAGATCTTGGGCCGTATGCAGCAATGGTTGTTTTGTTGAAATAAAAATAAGTGGAGAATGCTGAAAAATAGAGGCTAGCAGGACAACGTCTTTTCCTTTTAAATAATGAAGTAGTACTTCTGAATTGCTGACCCCGAAGTCAGCTTTTCCACTAAGTACCTGATCAATAGGGTTGTGGCGGAGGTCTCGCTCTACGATGGTAACGTCGAGACCTGCTTCTTTGTAGAAGCCCTTATTCAAGGCAGCATAGTATCCTGCAAATTGAAATTGGTGAAACCATTTAAGTTGTAGGGTGACTTTTTCGAGCTTTTTTTCCGCAAAAGCATTTGGGGCGTTGAGGATCAGGGTTCCAAGAAACAAGACGAGAAATACCCGGAAACATATTGTCGGGGTATTGTGGGATGAATATACGTGGGGATATTTATTCAAAATGATAATCCTGCTTTGAGGTAGAGCTTATTTGAATAAATAACAGAAACAGAGAGACTTGGAAATATTGCTAGTTAATTAATAACTGCTTTGATCGGCAACAGGGCAAAAGAAAAGGCTCTGTAAAATTTGCAGAGCCTTGAAACTTTCGTGGTAGCGAGGGAGGGAATTGAACCCCCGACACTGCGGATATGAGCCGCATGCTCTAACCATCTGAGCTACCTCGCCACGTTTGTGGTATTGAACATCCTGTCCAACGAGGACAGTGTTTATACATTCTTGATGAGCTTGGCAAGTAAAAAATGATAAAAAATTCAGTATAATATTTATACGCTGCTTAATGGCCTACAAAAAAGAAAAAGC
>DDLU01000089.1 GCA_002340305.1 Desulfovibrio sp. UBA2564 | reverse complement strand
GCGGCTGCCGAGAAAAATGTATGAAGCTTTGTGACGTTGGATATGCTCACGGAGCAGGGCTTCAACGCGTGGCTCTTTGATGTCCACTATATCCTGAAATTCATCCAAAGCGATGCAGACTTGAAAATCTTCCTTTTCGAGAAACCTGCCTACTTCTTCCATTATATTTTCAAGAGCTACCATGGGATTGACCTGCCGCTGGGTCATCTGGACATCAAGCGACGGCATCCCCGTTGCCGGATCAATGGTGAAAGTAGTCTGGATGGATGGAAAGTGAGTCAGCCATCTTTTGCCTTTATCAAGAATAGATTCATATTCATGAAGTCCGTTGATGATGGCTTTTGCAAACCTGTGGACCAGATCTTCCACGGACACAAGGCGCATAAACTGGGCGTAGATCACGCAGATGTTTTCAGTGCGCAGTCGGTGTTGCACTCTCTTGACCAGAGATGTTTTGCCGTAGCGTCTGGGGGCGAAAAGAACAACGTTCATTCCGTTTCGTCCATGACTGGTCAGTTCGCGCAGTTCATTCACGCGGTTGCAAAATGGCTGGTCCGGTTCCAGAATGTCGGTATGAAATGGGTTCCTCATGACTATTGTTTTTAAATTATTGTGAAGCAATAGTCAAAACTATTGTAAAACAATAATTTAAAAACAATAGTAAATATTATTCAAAAGCAATAGTCTGATTGATTACCGCTTGTTAATCAGCAGTTGACCGTAGACCGCCTGTCCAAGGGAAATGCATCCGTCATTAGGTGGCAGGTAGTGGTGGACAAGGGGATTAAGGCCGCGCTTTTGGAGTTCCACGGGCAGTTCCACGGCGATGGTCAGGTTCTGCATGACCCCGCCGCTTAGGCCTACGGTTTTGGTCCCGGTTTGACGGGCGATGGCTTTTGCGCATTCAGCAAGACCCATGATCAGTCCACGATGAAAACGGCGGCTGATGATTGCCGGAGATATCCCGTTCTGGAAATCTGCAAAGGCCTGTTTGAAAAGTTCAGCAGTGCGGATTTCGTATGGCTCTGCGGATTGATCAAGGGGGCAGTCGTATACTCCCTGTTCATCCATGTCCTGTGCCTTTTCAAGAATAATTGCAGCCTGCCCCTCGTAGGAGATAACTGAGCAGAGACCGAGCATGGCTGAGATTGCATCAAAAAGTCGTCCGCAACTGCTGGTCAGCGGACAGTTGATGTTTTTCGCTAGGACCTGATCAAACATTTTCAGGCCGCCACGAAACGGCTCAGGTACGGGTACAAGGTCGGCATCTAAGCCGAGGTCCTTGGCGGCAGCACGGGCTATGCGCCAAGGTTCACGTACAGCAGCTTCTCCGCCGGGAAGACGTAGATGGCTGAAATGGGCCAGCCGTTTGTGTGCCAGCTTTTCATTATCCACCAGCAGGCACTCGCCGCCCCAGATGGTGCGGTCTTCGCCAAGTCCGGTTCCGTCTAGTGCAAGGCCTAATGCGGGGCCGTTATGCTTATTCTCGGCAAGCACGGCGTAGATGTGGGCGTAGTGGTGCTGAAGTGCTGCGGTTTCAATTCCTTCAGTGTGTGAAATTTCTTCGGCAAATCCGGTTGTCAGATAATCCGGGTGCAGATCATGGACAATGAGCTCCGGCTTAACTTTGAGGATGGATTGCAGGTGCAGGCGTATTTCGTTCCAGAAATTAGCGGTTTCAAGGTTCTGCATATCGCCGATGTGCTGGCTGCTGAAAGCCTGATCGCCTTTGGTCAGGCAAAGGGTGTTTTTCAGTTCCGGCCCGGTTCCCAGCACGCACGGTCCGTTCTGGGCAAGGAAAACCGGGGAGGGGGTGAATCCTCTGGCCCTGCGCATGAAAACTGTGCGTGATTCAGATTCACCACTGAATTCAGGAACTGAGCGGGCTACCGAATCGTCAACACGGATGAGAATATCCCGATTATGGAAAAGGAATATATCTACTATATGGGGAAGTCTTTTGAGTGCCTCGCGGTTGCCGATGCAGATGGGGGCAGAGCTCATGTTCCCGGAAGTCATGACCAGTGCAGACGGTTTCTCAGGATCATTCAGGGCAGAAAAATATTTGAGCAGCACCTGATGCAACGGAGTGTAAGGCACCATCAGGCCGATGAAATCAGTGTCTGGCGCTATCTCCGGGGCAAGTGAGTAGTTGTCGCCTTTGGGGGCCAGCACAATGGGGCGTTGCAGGCCTTCCAGCAGTGCAATGTCATTTGCTGTCAGATCGGCTAACTTGTGCGCTTCATCTACATCGCGAACCATAACCGCCAGAGGTTTGTCAGGGCGGTTCTTACGTTCACGCAATGTGCGCACCGCTTCGGGGTTGGAAGCGTCACAGACCAGATGGAATCCGCCCAGCCCTTTCACTCCGGCAATTTTTCCTTTTGCTAGAATTTTTGCCAATTCGCGCATGGCTGTTTCCGGTCCGGCAATTTCATTACCTTCATTATCAGTCAGCCAGACTTTGGGGCCGCAACCTGCGCAGGCGTTAGGCTGGGCATGAAAGCGGCGATCCAGCGGATTTTCATATTCCGTACGGCAATCATCGCAAAGTTCAAAGCAGGCCATGGAAGTTACCGGACGGTCATAGGGAATGGACTTGGTGATTGTGTAGCGTGGCCCGCAGTTTGTGCAGTTGGTAAATGGGTATTCGTAACGGCGGTTCTGCGGATCATTCATGTCTTCGAAACAGTCCGGGCAGGTGGCTACATCCGGGCTGATCAGCACGCAATGTCCTTCCCCGGCTGTGGAAGCCAGAATGCAAAATTTTTCCTCGCCTTCGACAACATCGAGATTTTTTTTGTCTAATGAAACAATCCGGGCCAGTCGGGGTAGATCGTCCTTGAAGCTTTGGTCGAAGCCGTTGAGAGCATCCTCGCTGCCCTGTAATTCTATGAGCACTCCTTCCGGACTGTTCAGCACTGTTCCGGAAAGATTATGTTTGAGAGCGGTCTTGTAAACAAAAGGTCTGAAGCCAACGCCTTGTACCTGTCCGGTAACAGTGAGCAATCTGCGGGAAATATTATTCTTGGTCATCTTATGAAAATTACTTTGCTAATTATGAATTGTAATCATTTCGTCAGTAAAATGGCGAAGCCAAAATTAACCGAATCTGCTGAAAATGGACTTTATCCGGCCTTTCACGAAGCGGACCGGCTCGAATTCCATGGGGTTCAGCTTTTCCGGGATTTCAAATTCCGTAGTGTCAAAGTTATCAGGAGGTTCTATTGCATATTTGATGTGGTCCGGGTCATATCCGAAAATATTTTGACGCGCAGCTTCGCGCCAAAGCAATATCTTTTTAGGACTCAAACCGAGAAGCATATAAATTGCGGTATCCAGAGCAAACGGATTACCGGAACCAGCCAGCAGACTAAGAGTATAAGGCTCACCGCTTATAGGTCCGGTCTTATGCATGGGGTATATAGCATCCATGAGATTGAAGGCCAAGGGCATGGATTTGACCACTTCGATGATCATTTTTTCCATCAGGCCGGGAGTTTCCCCGAATCTTGTATGGGCATAGGCCTTGCGGAATCCGACCACCGTGCCGAACATGTTTTTTACTGCTCCGGTAACAACAAATTGCCCGTGTGCTTTGAGTTTGGGGACATTGATGATCATGTCTGTTTCAAGGGCATCGCGGGAAATTCCGATGGTCTCACCAAAGGAAAGTTTTAGCGGGGCAGGGCGGCCGAGACTCTTTGGCTTGAGACCAAGTTTTTTCAGGCCGTCTGTCATACCGATGGCTTTGGAAACCTGAGCAGCACTTCCATATCCCGGAGAATCAGCAACAGTAATCTGAGCACCGCAATCCTTGAGATAGCGGCACAATGAAAGAGTCACGTTGGGGTGCGTGCAGGCCAGCTGGTTTTTGGATGAAACCAGATTTGGCTTAACCAGAACTTTGGTGCCGGGAGCAATTTTCAGTTTGCATTCCTCCAAAGTCATGGCAACTGCCGTATCCAGAAATGTAGACTCATATTCGAGGATACGGAAGAATGCGACCGGCTCTTTAGGCTTTCTATTGCTCATCTGGTTTTATCTCTTTTTTCACTGCCTGCGGGGCTGGTCCATTTTTACGGGTAACAGACTTTTTCTTCACCTTCTGGTCTTCCGGTTTAGGCTTGCTTACAGTTTTTTTCTTCCCTGCTGAGTATTTACTTTTTTGCCCGCAGTTTGTGAAGTGGATGCTGTTACTTTTTTGTTCCCGGCAGCTTGACGGACAGGCTTGCCCTCAGAATTTTTTTCTACCGGGCGTTTCTTCTTAGGTACAGCTTGGGCCGTTTTTTTCTTTGTTGGATCAACTGTTTTTTCCTTTGGTGTAGTCTTCTGACCTTCTGCTTTCTTTTTTTGTGTCTTTTGTTTTTGCGGTTTAGCTTCGTTAGCCGTTGGCTTCTTCTTAAGTCTTTTTTCCGGCTGCGCTGAATCCATCTTTTTCTTTTTGGGGCTAACTTTAGATTTGCCGGGTTTTGTCTTTGGCTTGGTCTCTTTCTTTAATGTGTCTTTGTTAGTCTTGGTTCCTCTTGTCTTCTTGAGTTTTTCCAATTTTTTCTTTTTCAACGCCTTGGCTTTGGCGATTCGTTTTCTCTTGGCAATAATCGCTTTCTTTTGTTCGTCAGATAATTCTCGTCCAAGCTTAATGCGTATGCTCTTCATGAAGTCCTCAGATGCAAGAGACCCGAAGAATAAAAAGTTTGAAATATCCCATAGAATGGCAAAAAAAAGTATTCCGATGGTGCCGAGGGCAAGGTGCGCGAAACCGGACGTTTCACTTACCGGAAGTGCTTTGCGCAGATTATAGGCAGGGATGAGCAGCTTCATACGTATTTTATTGACCAGCACCTTTTGAGCGGGCATTTTTTGTGCCCCTATAGCAGCTGCGAACTTTTGCAGAATGCGGTCAAGGTAGTACATGGATTGAACAGCAGGCATTGAGTAGCGACGTTCAAGTGCTTCAAACCTGTTCATGTAGAGCAGGTTGATGTCATCCATGAAAAATTTAAGTGTATAGCCCAGATCTCCTTGGATATTTACCTTTCGCCCTTTGGGGGTCACGGTAAGTTTGTTGCGCAATAGCATAAGTGTGGCGATGCGTGCTTCATCGTTTGTTCGAAAGGCGAACGTTAAGTTGACGTTTTTACCAAGGTTTCCATTGTTTTCAGCTTTGATCTTTTTAAATGGGGGGATTACACCTTTACGCAGAGAGTTAAAGGAATCCTCCATGGTTTCAAACCCGTTTTGACCATCAAAAACGGGTAAGTGCATAGTACCCACAATCATCAAGCTGGAAACGAAAAGCATTGCTGCAACGGTTATGGTTTTGGAGGAGTAGGTCATTTCTCTTTTCCTTTACGTGTCAGAGGCTGTAGGTTGACTCGTATGCTGTTAATGAAGGCATAGAGTATCCACCCCCCGAAAATGCCGGACCCGATCAGTAGAATATAATTTCCGCTCGATTCAAGAGTAGAAGTCAATCCATAGTCAATGGAAGCACCGGATTTATGTAAAAGAGCCGGAAGGGCCAGCAGGCGGTTGATGATAACTGAGATCACCAGTAGGGCTACCAGACCTTTAACCCTGTAGGGCAGGATATGTTTTAAGCCCTTGCTACCTAAATGCAGTCCGCTTACTGTTCCGAAGATAAGGCCGCTGATGCAGTAGATGTTAATGAATCCATTCAGTCCGAATGTGGACATTGTCAGCCCGCCTGATGATAAGGCCAGCCTTGCCAGATCGGTTCCGGCTACCAGTACAGCTACGCAGCCGAATCCTTTTGTCATCAGTGTGAAAGTCAGAATTGCCCCGCCTGAGCCTGTTAAAGCCATTA
>DDLU01000005.1 GCA_002340305.1 Desulfovibrio sp. UBA2564 | reverse complement strand
CCCGGCAGGGCCGCCGGAGGCTTTCTTGAGGCATCAAATTAGCCTTCGAACTTCTTAAAAAGCATACAGCCGTTAGTTCCGCCGAAGCCGAACGAGTTGCTGAGTGCGTAGTTGACCTGCTTTTCTCTTTTACCTTCTTTAACGTAATCGAGATCACAGTCAGGGTCAGCTTCAATCTGGTTTGCAGTACCGGGGATGATTCCGGTTACAAGGGTCTTAACAGCGAAAGCTGCTTCAACACCGCCTGCACCACCGAGAAGGTGTCCGATCTGGGATTTGTTTGCGCTGATGGCAATATCTTTTGCGTGGTCACCGAAGACTTTATGGATAGCCTTGGTTTCGCAGAAGTCGTTTAGCTTGGTGGAAGTACCGTGGGCGTTGATGTGATCAACTTCAGAAGGATCAATCTTAGCTTCACGGATGGCAGCGTTCATGGCTCTTGCCATGCCTGCGCCGTCTTCCGGTGGTGCGGTCATGTGGTATGCATCGGATGATGCACCGAAGCCCACAACTTCAGCAAGAATCTCAGCACCGCGTTTCTGGGCGTGCTCAAGGGATTCCAGCAGCAGGAGACCTGCCCCTTCACCCATGACAAAGCCGTCACGTCCGGAATCAAAGGGACGGGAAGCGGTTTCGGGATCATCGTTGCGTGTGGAGAGGGCTTTCATGGCGGTGAATCCGGCAAAACCCAGAGGGGTGATGGTGGATTCAGCACCACCGCAGATCATCACATCGGCACGGTCAAGCACAATGTCGGTGTATGCCTGACCGATAGCGTGGGTACCGGATGCACATGCAGTACACATGCACAGGTTTGGTCCCTGAGCTTCAGCAAAGATGGAAACCTGTCCAGCTGCCATATTGCCGATGATGATCGGGATGAAGAAAGGTGTGATTTTTTTTGGACCGGATTTTACCAGTTTGGCGTGCTGCTTCTCGATGGTCTCAAGGCCACCGAGGCCAACACCGATAACAACACCGGCACGTTCGCGCTCTTTCCCTTCAAGCTTGAGTCCAGAGGATTCAATAAGCATCTGGTTGGCTGCCACAGCGAACTGGGTGAACCTTTCCATGCGTTTAGCCTGCTTGTGGGGGATGAATTCTTTAGCGTCAAAGCCTTTGACTTCACCTGCGATGCGGGCGGTGAATTCGCTGGCATCAAAAGATGTGATTTCTGCAATACCGGATTTGCCTGCGAGCAGGTTGTCCCAGCTGGTATCGATATCGTTACCGATGGGGGTGATGGCGGAAACGCCTGTTACTACTACCCTTTTCATATATTTAAACCTGTAAAATATGTTGGGGTTATTTTTTGGGGGGGCAATACAAAAGGAGCGCCTTACGCCCATGAGGAGCAATAAGGCGCTCTTTTCAAAAACCCTTGTAAGCAATCAGACTACTGCTTGCTTTCTACGAATGAGATAGCATCCTGAACTTTGAGGATCTTCTGAGCTTCTTCATCTTCGATTTCAACGTCGAACTCTTCTTCCATAGCCATGATGAGTTCGGTCAGGTCGAGAGAGTCGGCACCGAGATCTTCAACAAAGGAAGCTTCAGGCTTAATTTCGTCTTCGGATACGCCAAGCTGGTCTACGATAATTGCTTTTACTTTTTCAGCTGCGGACATAGTCCCCTCCAAATCATTATTTTAGTGTTTCTTAATTACATGTACATCCCGCCGTTCACGGCGAGAGTCTGGCCTGTGATATAACCGGATTCATCCTTTGCAAGGAAAGAAACCGCATTTGCTATATCAGCGGATGTGCCGAGTTTTTTCAGCGGTATGTTATCCATCATCTGCGCCATGACTTTTTCAGGCAGTTCTGCGGTCATGTCGGTTTGAATGAATCCCGGGGTAACGGCATTCACAGTGACACCGCGCGGAGCAAGCTCGATGGCGCTGGCCTTGGTCAGCCCGATAAGGCCGGCTTTGGCCGAAACGTAGTTGGCCTGTCCGGCATTGCCGGCCTGCCCAACTACAGAGGAAATGTTGATGATTCTACCGTAACGCTGCTTCATCATGATCTTTGCGGATTCGCGCAGACAGGTGAAAGCACCGGTAAGGTTGATGTCCAGAACTTTATCCCAGTCATCATCCTTCATGCGGACAAGCAGGCCGTCGCGGGTGATTCCGGCATTATTAACCAGAACATCCAGTTTAACCTTGCCTTTGATCTCTTCCTTGAAAAAAGAGGTTACAGCTTCACGGTCAGAAGAATCAAGCTTGAATGAGCGGGCCTTGCCGCCTGCGGCTTCAATTTCAGCGCAGACTTTTTCGGCTCCGTCGGGGCGGCTTACGTATGTGATAATCACTTCAAAGCCGTCTTTGGCGAGCCTCTTGGCGCAGGCTTCTCCGATTCCTCTGGAACCGCCCGTTACAAGGGCGGTGCTTGGCAGTTCACTCATTTACTTTCCTCTATGTTAAATTAATCTAGTCCTGCGTCTCATAGCCTAAAGCTGCTTTGACTGCAAATTTAATCTAAATTAATTTGTTTAAACATACATGCGCGTTTGCGTAATGTTGTTTTTACCTTTTATACAGCAGTGTTGTATAAATTCGGTTTTAAAGTACAGAATTTTGGAACACCACTTTAGAACTGGATCAAAGAAGACCCCCAGGTGAGTCCGCCACCAAAGGTAGCCAGAAGTACCAGATCGCCGTCTTTGATAAAACCGGATTCCTTTGCATCGGCAAGTGCAATGGGAATGGATGCGGCAGAAGTGTTGCCGAATTTATCCACATTCGCAAATACCTTTTCGCGCGGAACGCCGAGTTTTTTGCCCACAGCCTCAATGATGCGCATGTTGGCCTGATGGGGCAGGAGTACGTCTACATCTTCAATGGTCAGCCCTTGTCTCTCAAGGATTTCCTTGGAGATGGAAGTCATGGAACGTACTGCGTGTTTGTAAATTTCGCGTCCCTGCATTTCTACAAAGTTTTCGACACCTACGGTATCACCCATTTTATATGGGTAAGCAGAACCAGCTCCTTTAATGGTCAGGTTCATGCCCGGACCACCGTCAGCGCGGATGAGGGTGTCGAGAACTTTACCGGATTCGCCGTCAGTTCCGGCAGTCATGATCGCAGCACCGGCACCATCTCCGAAGAGTACACAGGTGGAACGGTCTTCCCAGTTCACGCGGCTGGTGACAACTTCAGCACCGCAGACAAGAATTTTAGCAGAGGGATCGAGATTGATGAGTGCCCTGGCCACTTCAACAGCGTATACAAAACCGGAGCAGGCCGCGGCGAGGTCCATGGCAGCTCTGTTTTTGATACCCAACCGCTCCATGAGCAGACAGGATGTGGTGGGAACGGGCATATCGCCGGTGAAGGTGGCGATGATTATGTGGGTGAGTTCTTCCGCTTCCATGCCGGCGGCTTTGAGAGCCTTTAAAGATGCCTCATGAGCCAGATCCAGACATGTCTCGTTTTTAACAACGTGACGTTGTCTGATTCCGGTGCGGGTGGTTATCCATTCATCGTTGGTATCAACGAATTTTTCAAGATCGCTGTTTGTGTATAGCCGCTCAGGGACATGGAAACCAAGGCCCCTGATGTGTGAGAAAGTACTCATTGCGCCATTCCTGTTTTAGGATGGAAAGGGAGCTAATTTCCGGGTGATGCGCCCGCTGTAGCTTGGGCCGCAAGAAATCATAACTGGTGTTGTGTCCTGCAAATTTACATTTGAGGACGTTACACTAAGCTTTAGGTGTGGTGATTTCCTTATGTGCAGCCAGACCTTCTTTCAGGTGGGCAACAGCATCATTTTTGACAAAAGTGGCAGCCATTTCAATGGCTTTTTCCACTGCCCGGGAATCGGCTTTACCGTGGCAGACAAGGACAATTCCATTCAGTCCGAGGACTGGAGCTCCGCCGTACTCAGACTTATCTAACAGTCTACTGAATCTTTTAAAAGCCTTCATTGCGAGCATGGCTCCCAGTTTGGAAACGATGTCACGCTTGAGTTCGCCTTTGAGTAGACTGCCGAAACTGTGGGCCAGCCCTTCAGCCAGCTTGAGAGCCACGTTGCCCACGAATCCGTCACAAACGGCAACATCAACATCACCGGTAAAAATGTCACGACCTTCGATATTACCCATGAAATTCAAAGATGAATTTTTTAGCATATCGTAGGTAGTTTTTACCAGTGTGTTGCCTTTACCTTCCTCTTCACCGATGGTCAAAAGACCGATGCGCGGGTTTTCATAACCCAGCACATCACGGGCCAGAACGTCAGCCATGAGGCCGAACTGGAAGAGGTGTTCCGGTTTGGAATCCACATTGGCACCTACATCAAGCAGGACCATGGGTTTCTTTTCCGTGGGCATAATTCCGGCCATACCCGGACGCAGGACACCCTTGATACGACCAATGGTGAACATGCCGCACGCAACTGTAGCCCCGGAGTTACCGGCACTGACGACACCGTCAGCCTTGCCTTCCTTGACCAGTCTGCATGCGACCTGAATTGATGAGTCCTTCTTCTTGCGCATAGCGTCGGCAGGCTTGTCTTCCATTGTGACAACCTGGGAAGCATGGACAATATCAATAACACATGATCCGGTATCAAGCTTTGCAAGCTCGGACCGGATCATGTGCTCATCACCTACCAGCGTAATCGGGAGTCCCGTTTTTGCGGCGTTAACCGCAGCGGGAACTATAACCGAAAGACCGTAGTCGCCACCCATGGCATCTACGGCAATGCGGGGTATTATGTTAGGCATCTTCGGAATTGATTACCTGACGACCTTTGTAGGAACCGCAAGAAGAGCAAGCTCTGTGAGGGATGATGGGTTCACCGCACTCGCAGTATACTACGTTGGGTGTTGCTACGTGGTCGTGGGAACGACGCATGTTTCTGCGGGATTTGGAAGTTTTCTTTTTCGGCTGTGCCATGACTAAGTCTCCTAAAGAGTTTTTTTTAAACCGATCCGTGCGGACCGGAATCTAGTTCTTTATCTTAAGATTGCGGAAAACCGCAAGCCTTGGATCGCCCTCTTCTTTTTCGCAGTCGCAGCCGCCCTTATTAAGGTCAGCTCCGCACTTGGCGCAAAGTCCTTCGCATTCTTCTTTGCAAAGAGGCTTAACCGGAAGTGCCATTACGAAATGCTCCCAGAGGAGGGCACCGATATCGATTTTGAGTCCTTCTTTGGTCTTTACAACGGGTGATTCTTCATCATCCCCGTCTTCTGCAACCTGTTCGTACTCTTCGAATTCGGTGGAAATATTGTGCTTGTAGTCTGCCGTGCATCTATCGCATGCAATAAATACGGAACCCTTGGTTCCGCCCCTAACGAGACATCCTTTATCCTGTGGAAGGATATAGATTTCAGACACCAGCTTATCGCCGGGTTTGACTTCTACTTTATACTGTTTCCATGATTCGGCCCAGAAATTCTGGTCCTCGAAAACAAAGTTTTCGCCCTCTTCGGGGATGTCATTTAATGTAATCCAGAGTTCAGACATATTTCTCCTCGCGGAAGGGTTTCCTATATGAGTTTTTTTTCTTCTGTCAAGGAAAAAGAGCTTGCATTTTCCAGAGCGAGCGTTTAAATGATACCTCTTTTGTTCGGGAAGAGCAATTTTCCTTGCGGAGACTCGCGCTTTCCGGCAATCTAAAAAAGTGACTACCATTAAGGAGGTTCAACATGTCCCAGGTATGCGATATATGCGGTAAAGGTCCTCAGACTGGCAATAACGTTTCCCATGCTCACAACAAGACTAAGAGACGTTTCATGCCTAACCTGCAGAAAGTCCGCACTCAGCTTCCCAGCGGTGAAGTAAAAAGCATTAAAGCTTGCACCCGCTGCATCCGCTCCGGCGCTGTTGTTAAGCCCGTAGCTAAGAAAAAAGTAAGCTAAGCTTCTTTTTCATTTTTCGCACGATTCGTCGTGTAAAAAGCCCCGGTCATAATTATTTATGGCTGGGGCTTTTTTTGCTGGTTCATAAATTTATTCCACTG
>DDLU01000094.1 GCA_002340305.1 Desulfovibrio sp. UBA2564 | reverse complement strand
CGTGCCGGGAGAAATAAAACAACTAAGCATTCCTCTTGTGACTAATTTCCACAATCTAGAAGAACTGGATGACATGTTCAGAAGCAAAATGTCTCCTTTGGAAATCCTACATCATCAAGACCAGATTATCTTGAAAGAAATCGGGCTAAGTAAATCAGATTGTAAAATTATCCATGAAGCATACTTAACCCTTATGAACCGCAGAATAAGGAAACACTAACTATCAATCTGTGATTTCAAGGACATAATCAATATCCTTCGCTTCACATTCAAATAAGTGTAACTTTTTACCAACCAACTCTTCCTTTACAATAAGAGGGGTAACATCTCCCCAATGTATTGCGGTTGTATAGTTGCTTTGCCCCGCTTCCCAGCTCGGCTTATGCGATATTGTAAGATCATAGACCCCAAAGTTGACACCATCTATTACCAATGAAAATTTAGCCTGTGATGTTTCTTTATCCTTTTCTTCTTTCCATGACAGTCTGCTAAAAACATCCTTTCTAAAGTATGTCTTCCAATCAATCAGGTTGCCATTAACCTTGAAACCTGCCTGCGTGAGACATACGTTACCACTGGCATTTCCTTTAACCAACTGCATATCACGGCGCGAAAGCTCCTTCTTCGTCCACAGCAACCTACCGGAGACAATGACGGTAGATGGTGCAGCAGAAATTGTAGGCTGACTACTTTTTTCTTTCTTTTTAGCCG
This sequence comes from Desulfovibrio sp. UBA2564, assembly GCA_002340305.1. Lineage (GTDB taxonomy): Bacteria > Desulfobacterota > Desulfovibrionia > Desulfovibrionales > Desulfovibrionaceae > Maridesulfovibrio. Next base: position 9,757 of record DDLU01000094.1, on the reverse strand, counting down.
CAGATTTCTTCGTTGCAACCTTTTTGGGAGGATGAACCATGGGTACGGCTATTGAACTAGATTTTAATGTTTTGTTTAGGCTAGTACCTTGTACAATACTTCTGGAGGTAACTCTCTCATCTAACACCAAACCATCATTAAGCAATTCTTTACAATCGCCAGCACTTTTAATTTTATAACAATTTCCAGAATGGTCCTTCTTTAAAACTTCAAAATAGTTTAAAATACTATCTAAATATTCTTTATCTGCTTTAACATTCAGGTCTAAGAGAATATTCGCGCCAATCTCTAGATTATTATTTAAACCATTAAAAGTTGAATTAGCACTCCCAATTACCACATTTGCAGCTTTATCATCATGTCCAGCATAAATCTTACCATGGAATATTCTAGATACAGTGCCAGTATCAACGACATAAAGTTCACAACCAGTATCCAAAATTTTTATTAAAGCTTGAACAGAAGTTATATTATTCCTTACCCCAACATAAAAAGAAGCACCCCTGCCTATTTTTTTAAGTTCATCAAAAATACAGTCGATCCCACTTTCTTTAACAAAAGCCGAGGCCAACACAACACCATTTTTATATTTCAAAACATTCTTGATTTCATCTACATGAGTTGCTCCTAATGGAACAACAGGCTGAAATATTCCATTTATACTAGCCATGTTCGCCTCCTTTGTTCTCGAAACTATCAAACATAAGCCAGCAAGTAAATATAGCATCAGATAATACACATTCAGTTTCTAACTCGGTTAACGACTTAGAATATAGCCAAGCATCTATCTACAGCACCCCGCCCCCGACACACCCGTGCCACCCAATACTCAATTTTCATTTTTTCATGGTCGGAACCCCACAGTCACGAACTCAAAAAATCCATGATCAGAGTAATGACTAGCATTTAATCCCGTCACCACCCGCCGCAGGCAAAAAGAAAATGGCCGACCTCATACGAGACCGGCCCAGAGCTTTCGAAGTGACGGGGATAATTACAGCGCAGACAGCATGTTTTGCACTGCTCTATCCATGACTTCTTTTGGGATTACGATGGGTTCATCATGAACTTCATCTGTGGGTGGCAAAGTATCCACGCTATCCTGATTTTTCTTGCTAGCAGCTAGAGCTTTCAGTCTCTTCTGGTTTCGCTTTCTCCAATCAGGATGCAATGTAGGGATTGTCTCAAGGAGACGAGCCTTATCTTCTGGATGCCAATTTCCGTCCACTACAGCGTTCTGAGTTGATCTCCACCACTGGAGGCTACCACCACGGTAGGCTTTGAACTGGATCAAATTGGAATTGATCTCTCTCCAATAACCATCAAGACCTGCTTCAACTGAAACAAGGAACTTAAGGTGTTTCTCTGAACTTCTAAACACTGCACAATTATACTTTGCCATGACTCGTCTCCATTACCAGCTTGATAACGGCTGGTTCGTTAGAGGTTAATTTGACGATGAGGATATTCTTAAATCCTCGCCAATAATCCGATACTTCTGATTTTTTCATCTTCATGTGGATTATAGTAGGTATCTACGGTTTGTTTGACGGTACTATGTCCCATCATATTTGAAACTGATCCAATATCTGCCCCTGCTTGAAGCAATGACGTACAGAACAAATGGCGAATGTCATACGGAATGATTGAATCATCATACCCAGCACGTTCACATGCTCCCCGAAATGCTCGACTGAAGTTCTTTATAGGTCTGCCATGATATTCAATGACATAATCAGTCTTGGCTTTCTTCCGGTACTCCTTCAACTGTTCAATGAAATGATCATTCAAAGGAAGAACGCGCCACGATTGAGTCTTTGTGGCGAAGATTCGAACAAACTTGTTATCCCAATCTATCCAACTCCAACGAAGCACCAAAAGCTCCGAAACGCCAGTTCTTAAACCAAGGTTGTAGGCAACATTGATGATCCACTTAAGGTGTGGAGCAGCATGTTTTTTGATCTCGGCAAGTTGCTTAACTGTCAGTGTGGACTTGCGGGGAACTTCCTTCGCAGGTTTCCACATCTTCAAAGGACTTTTTTCGATATATTCATTATTGACAGCGAAATTAAATATCGTTCTCAGATAACCAATGTATCTATTGCGGGTTGCTACACTTCGTTCCTCGTAGTTATCCAAAATGAATTTCAGAATGTACTGTTGGTTCATCCGACTAATCGGAATCTTGCCCAAAGTAGGAAGGAAGTTGTTATTAAAGTTCGTAACCCACGACTTCATGTTCTTAGAAAGCTCACCTTCGACCCTTTTGGCATCAAAGTACGCTTGGGCTATTTCCCCTAGATATGGATCATCGCTGATCATACCTGAAAGGTCTTCACCCAGCTTCTTGCGCATCTTGATTTCAAGGTCAAAAGCTTCTGCCAGTTGCTTACCTTGCGGACCTTTGCCGAATGTTCTGGAATGGCTGACACCATTGTAACGGTATCTTACCAACCATGATCCGGTTTCTTTTCGTTGATGAACGCTCATAGCTTACAACTCCACCTTCATTATTCTTTTGGATTTTCGACAACTATCCAGAATAAAGTAGTTTTTGTTGTACATCCACGAATCAAGGTCCGCTCGTGCAAACCTATTCCTTGCTGGACCATAACGTTTGATCTTGTATTGTTTCGACAAGATTCTGAAATGGTCTTCTGAGAAAGAGCAATATTGGGCAGCTTCTTTCAAACTATAGAAAGGACCTACTCCACCACATGAATCTAGATTTAAACCCATTTGATCTAATCCTGAAATTATGAGTCGATCTCACAATAACCCCACAACGAGGCCCTGACTGGGAAGAGAGACTTCCATGCAGGCTTGTGCCGCTCACGAGACAGCAGCAATCTCAGGTAATCAAAATGGCCTCCACCATTGCTGGTTGAAACCGTAATAGGCGTCAGGCTGGTCAACACCGAACTCGTCATATAGGTGCCACCCGCCCAACTGAGTAATTCTCTCGCGCCCTCCTTAATACAAAAAAGAATGGACACATCAAATCAAGAGCCAATTTCAATTAATCGGGTAAATCTAAAACCAGTGGCAGGCGGAGCGAACCCCGCCTACCTCAACACATAGTCACTGGCGCGCCTCAGTCAAGGCCATTTTACAATTTTTATCTAATTATATCATAAGCTTAATTTCTTAATTATCCAAAAAACTACACCAATATTTTTTGAAGTTTCGGTGATGGTCAACCAGAGCTTTCCTTATGATCGAACTGATCTGTATGATCTGAAATATTGCTCCTGCTCTGGCGATATTCGCTTACTAACAACCGGACACGGTTATCGATACGAACCTTTAATGACCATCACATCCACTTCAAAGCGCGAACAAGTTTGCGCCCACCGTGAACCTGAACAAGTCAGATCAACAATCTATAGCTTGCGTCACCTTCCTGCCGGATTCTCCCTCCGTCCTATTGCGACCCACGCCCAAACATAACCGCACTTATCTTGATGTAGTCTGGTAGATTAATTTCTGTATCAAACTTTTGAATATTCAAATCATTTAAGAAGAATACGAACGTTTTTTTCTTAAAAAATTTAAAAAGAAACTCGTGCTTTAATTCTCACGTATATTTAAAATTAATGCAGGTTTTGGGGTTTTCTTTTTAAACATGAAATTTGGAGCAAAAACATGCCGAAAGTCACTGCCTACCTTCGCGTATCGACCACCAAACAGGACGTGGATAATCAGGAACTTGAAATCCTGAAATATTGCAGCCAGCAAGACATCAAGGTCGATACTTGGTTCAAGCTCGAAATGTCCTCTTCACAGTCGATGGGCAAGCGCAGGATTGATGAACTTCTGAATTCATTGGATGAAGGAGACCTGCTTGTTGTATCGGAGCTTTCCAGATTAGGCCGCTCACTTAGCCAGATCGTTTCAATCGTCGATGTGCTTGTTTCCAAGAAAGTCGAATTCATAGCCATTAAGCAGAATATTCATATCAAGGATGGTGAGCAGGATATTTCAACCAAGGTTATGGTTTCCACATTTGCACTCATGGCAGAAATCGAAAAAGATTTACTCTCTTCCAGAACCAAGATTGCTCTTGCTAAACGTCGGGAGCAAGGTCACGTCCTTGGTCGCAAGAAAGGCTCGACCAGCAGCAAACTTGATAACAAGATCGATGAAATCCAATCTTTGCTGGATCGTGGCATGAGCCAAAGTGCTATTGGAAAGTTATTTGATGTAACACCCCAGACCATGCATTACTTTGTCAAAACCAGAAATCTTTCACCAAACATTTCAGCCAACAATCAATAAAAAAAACCGCATCTACAGACACGGCTTTTTGATGTTTACTTGGACTCAGTCTTAACATCAGTTTTCGCCGCAGGTTCATCCGCAGACTTTCCTTCAACATCATCAGACTTTGAAACGATTCTGGTCAGGACAATCTTTTCATTATCTGCACTGATTTCACACTGGTCGTTGTGTTTGTAGGTTGAACCTTCGAAGCTCAACATTTTCTTGGTGATTCTGATATCACCTTTGTAGTTGATCATCGGCTTCTTCTTCGCATCACGATAAAGACCAGCAACTTCATAGAACTTGCCGTCTTCATTGATCAGACGAAGGATATGTTGTTTCAAACTTTGGCGACTCGCCAGATTCAAAGCTTCCTGTATCTCGTCAGCAGTTTTGCCTTCCTTGATAAGGCTTCGCAGAAGGTTTGCGTCATACTTCGACTCAAACATCTTCGACTTCTTCTGATCCTTGGAAACATCTTTTGCCATGTCTTTCCTCCATAGAAATAGGTTTGATCAATATATTTCTATATAAGCGACATGAATTTATGATTTTTTAATGTTTAGAGCATCAAGAACAGCATAATTCTTTGTATTTTTGACCCTCCTGCGATTTTTCATTCTCCAAAGGCCAAACATCATATTTTCAAAACAAATTGATCCTACCCCCCATTATGAATGAAGGTTTTGCGCTTGTTTTAAATCTTTGTGGGAACAACCGCGAAATCAATCGAATGGTCACCCATAAGAACAGCTATTTTGACCAGATAGATCGAAAAGTCGTAAAAAAGTATGTCCCCTTCACTGGTTTCATACCTGCTTGGTTTTGATAACCTAATAATATGTAGCGGATTCTAAGCACATTGATGTTGTCTACGTTACTAGGAGGGTCTGTTTTGCGATAATCACCGCAAACCGGACTAAAGGTCCTGTATGTCTTCAATCCTCCTGTACTATATTGAAGAATCAGGAGCAGACCTTTCCGATTACATTGAAATGAACATAGAGGGTCCGCAGCTATGTTTTTACATATAGGGAGAGTATTGCACTCTCCCATTGTTTAACAAAATGATCTGAATAGATTTGTAAGGAAGGATATTAAAATTTTAACTTGAGGCGAGGCCATATGGTACATCAAGATATCCAACAAAAAAGAATTTTAAATCATTAAATATCATTCTTTTACTTTTAATAATTAATTTTAAATTATTATATTTATTCAATCCTATTATGAGACATAACATTGAGGATCAATCTTATTTGCCTTATTAATAATCTCTTTGTAATTGTTTAATGTACGTCTAGCCACACCAGACCTATTCGAAACTTCACGGCGGGTAATGGGCATATTATCAGCAAGAATGGAATCAATCGCTTCAATTATCTTATTCGCAGTCTTGTTCTTACGTAAGTTGTGCGTATACGCCGCTCCTAAAGCTTGCGCACAGGAAACAGCAACCTTTTTATCAGCATCGGAAAGATCTGTTGGAATTTTGGACAACCCCATAGCACCAATATTTTTCAGTCGCTGCTTGAAACCGGATTCATCCTTTTTACACAGCACCCACCTAGCAATACTACGGGCCATTCCTTGCCACTCTGCACGAGGCAGTGGGCCACGGGCAGGCCAATTCCTTGGAATTTCATTCTGATTATAGGATTTGCAGAAGTCATAAACCCTAAATTCAAATTCCTCTTCGCTATACCGAAAGACAGCATGATAGGCCCATTTTCTGGCAACAGTAAACAATTCTTCGTTGCGTCCGGCATAGTCACCATGATCTCCACGAAACCTGTAACCAACAGAATTAATGCAGGGATCAGTATATTCTAGTAGATCGCTTAAGCTGTAGCGGACATCATGCCATTGAACTAACCACGCATCAGAGAATGGATTTTTTATTGTGCTGCTAGTGTAGCCTGGATCACCGTCTAGTTCACGGGTAAATCTTCGCTGGACACAATTAAAATAATCAATGGGATGCTGGCGTGCTTTATATTGATTCAATTCACACCTGCGATAAACAGGAGTCTTCAACTCCCAGAAAATATTGGCATGACCTGTCTTTTTTGAAGTGAACACTATTGTGGGCAAAGGGAAAATACCATCTTCCCAAGCTGTGGCGGCCCCTCGGTAATCCAGATCAACACCGACATACACATGCTTTGCCCGTGGCAACAAAATGTACTCAGCATCCCTGAACGCATCTTCCTTAGGACCTGACAGGCCCAATTTCTTCTTTTTGCCATAGCATGTCTGCGGATCGATGTGCGCTCTAAATCGTTGCTGAACATGCGAAATATCAATAGTTTGTTTCATGCTGAAACCTCCATAAATTTTAATCTATTTTAATTATTTCTGTATAATTTGAGACATTTACAGAATTTCAACACATACTGAACGAGGAAAATTTATGAGAGCAGCGCATATGAGGAAGGAAGCCCCCATGGAGGGGACTGGAAGGACGAATACCGGACGCATATGTAATGCTTCCCATGCGATAATTATGCACATTTTATGCGCACCTACGACAGGTAATCTGCTTAAATAAAAAGAAATCCCACAGAACAATGCGCTATGCACCGATTCTGTGGGATTCATACTTCAAATCTGTGTGGTGGAAGATTAGTCTGGCAGCAAGTCCTCTACCTTTCCTTTTATCCTGTTTTTTCCATCACTTGTCAACATCAGATACTGCCCTTTCTTCTCCAGAAGACCTGCATTGCGGGCCTTTTCGACCCTGCGGGAAACTGTACTTTGATTGATTCCAAGCATCTTGCCCACTTCCGTCTGGGTCACCCCCTCGGAAATCAGGTAGGCAACGCGCTCTGTAATTCCTTGCGAATACTCCTCGTAAGCCATACGCAACAGACCATCTCCCCCCTCACCCATGCTGACAAGGAATGGCTTGCACTGGTCCTTCGGAAGATTTCTGGCCTTGGAGTACGAGACTTTCAACGCGAACTGATCACCACGGGCGACCTCCTCAAGAATAAGCTCAAGGTCCACAAGATCACCACCGATCTTCGCTTTGGAATTGTTGGCAACGACAACAGTTACCCCAAGCTGTTTAAGTTCCAGAAACCAATTATTTATGATGTTTGACTTGCTTCTATATTGGGGGAAGAACGAATCAAATGAATCAATGACCAGAAGCTTATATTCCTGATCCTTTTCAAATCCATCATGGATAATATCTCGATATTCGCGGTTACTTAAATCGAAAAAAATCTTGTTCTGTTGTTTATATATTTCGTTGGCACATACTATCTTAACCTTCGGGAAGTGTTCGGACGCAACAACCTTATTGAATCTACCCTGAACTTCTGAAAGCTCCATACCTGAATTCAGGTAAATAGCTTTACAGGAACCAGCGCTACGGAACTTTTCAAAACAGCTGGCCCCGCTGGTTGCAGCACTGATCATGTTCATCAGGAACCATGTCATGCCGACACCGCAGGGAGCATCAACTACTACCAATTGACCTTGCTCAACAAAGCCCTCAAAAAACCAATGCTTGTCTTCGGTGTCAGCGGCAGCGCAGACCGGAAGAGAATCAAATGTTAATCTGTTCATTCCCCGCTACCCCTTCCCCACTGTTCTCAAATATTCATGGATTTTAATTTTCGATCTTGCGTAGTCAGCGGAACCGTGCAGGATATACTCACCCTCAATTCTGGCAATTCGCAACTTCATTGCCCCACACTTAATAGGAAGGAAATGGTAGCTCCGAAAGTACTGGCATTCATCGCCCAACGGTTCAGGGCAGGAGGAAAGAGTATATTTGCGCTGGTCCTCTGTCCTAATCCCAAGCAGCTTATCTCCAGAAACCATAAGATCAACAAACTCTTCTTTTCGCGCGATCCTTCTGATCTCCTTAAAGGAACGATGATCCATTTCCCGCAGCGAAGTTACATACTGTGTTTTATCAATATCCTGAAAATCCAAATTCTCTGGGACATGCCTTCTACAGATGTTAACCGAAACTTCCTGATATTCATTTTTAAACCAAATCAAGTTATTTGCTTCGTCTTCAATTACGTAAATAACCTCCCCACCACTTATGACATTCTTCAACTTATCATCGTTAAAGATATTCATGGTCAAAATGTCAGTATATATCCGTTTTCGTTCATAATAATAAGCTTTAGATTTGTTTTCCTTCATAAGTTCGCTAATATCGACTTCTATGGAACAACTAGCCCCTCTGCGGTCATAAATCTTGTTATGGTCAAGGAAAATTGCGTCTTTCTCGGGGAATAACCACATCTGTTTAAGGATAGAATCAAATACCGCTGGCGACAGCATAGTGATCAGTTTTTCGCCCTCTTTCAGGACTGGCTTATAGTCGGGTGTTGTACTCTTTCGCATCATGACCTCACTACAGGTTACAGGCACAGCCCGTGACAGCCGCGCACACTGTAAGAGGTAAGTCCTGCCAGCACTGGGTCAAGCTCTATTCTGAAATTTTATACATATATATCAAAATATTACATACAATAAACTTCCACATATAATAAAAAAGCCCGAACCGAAGTTCAGGCTAAGTTTGGTCATATTTACGGACAACCTTTGTATATATTGCTAACTAAAAATCAATGGTCGCTACAAGTTCATCAGGACGAAAGTCAGCAACAACGTGATCAATAGATCCCGTCATTTTAAATGACAACCCACGCTCCCCGACAGTATAATTTACATCCGCACCATCTTGTTTACGAAGCGCGTCATACACATGTGTGTATCCCAAAGAATCAAGCGCATCAGCAACAGCATCCTTGGCGATGCTCTGACGATGTTCCAAGTCAGTCTCTACTTTTATTTTTCTCAAGTTATGGACGAGTTCGCTCATGGAGGGGGCAACTTGAATCCTATCAACATTGGAACTACGCATCTTCATGACATGCTTGACCGTTGAATCATAAAATGCAGCGTAATATGCTTCATCCCAAGCTTCTATCTTCTGCATCCTTGCATTTTCAATATCATTTTTTGGCGTCGCTCTTTTCCGCTCCGGTCTCCCTTCATCCGCAACCGTTGCGCTCACTCGACTGTCACCCTTACCGCCGTCCTGCATACTCCCAATAACCCCGAAAATAGCCAAGAGCACGACAAGACCAACCACATAACTGAACCATGAAGTATAATGAGCTAGCAGCAAAAAAACTAAGGAAGACGCGACAAATGTTGTTATCGTCTGTGGAAACTTTAGATTAACAAAGGAATATATTGCAAAGGTTGCGATACCGCCGCAGATCAGCACACCAATATTGAGAAAACTTAACTCAAACATCCCAACTCCTTATCAATGGGAAAAAACGCAAAAGAAACCCCAGAGGTTAGTCTGGGGTTTCAACAAACCTTACCGAAACTTATGAATCTAGTTGAGAGTCGAGCAGTTGGTGCAGAGAATGCCGTCAGGATGGTCCACTCCGGTATCGGCTAAATTGCTCCCGCAGAAACTGCATTTTCTAGTCATAATACCCCCGGCAAA
>DDLU01000078.1 GCA_002340305.1 Desulfovibrio sp. UBA2564 | reverse complement strand
CCCCGCTACTGCAGTAGCGGGGGCGTGATGAGATTGAGTTGATAGGTAAACTAGGGTTACTCACTCCCTAACACAATCTGATGCCGAAAGCGGGGTTGGACCTTGCGTAGAATTCTTTTTTGTAAAATGGACTTGCATCCTAACAATTAAATTGTGTTCATTCTTCCGACTACGGTCCTGACCACTCGCCTCAGGTCTCACTTATAAAGTAACACATGCGAGGAGTAAGTCAATACTCATTAGCGTGAAAAGCTAGTTTTCAGCAGGGGTGAACAGCTTTTCGAGATAATTCTCGAATGATGTTTCCTTGTCTTTGCGCAGTCCTTTCAGGACTTCTAAAATCCGGGCGGTTTCCGAATCAAGTTTGTTAAAGTCAGCATCGTTTTCAATGATAGCGGTACAGCAATCGAGTTTGGATTTTTCATCCCACTGCCATGAATCAAATACAGCCAGTGTTTCTGGATCAATGCCGCGTTTTTCGCGTAATTCTTCGGTGCGCTTTTTTTCAGGGCAACGTACGCCGATTACCGCATCGACTACCCCCTTGGTGTGCCAACCGCCTTCAAGGAGCAACGGTACTTCAGCTACAGCCAGAGGCTCATCAGTGTTAGTTTTGAAGAATTCTTCGACATCATGTTGAACGATGGGGTAGATAATGTTCATCACTTCCCGGCGAAGGTCTTCGTTTTCGCGCATTGCGGCGAAAAGGGCGGGTTTGTCGATGCTTCCGCTTTCATTATCAATAAAGCGGTTGCCGAATCTCTGGCGCAGCAGTTCCCATCCAGACCCATCTTTTTCATATGAACGGGCAACGGATTCATCTGCACTGAAAGTCGGAATTTTTTGATTGGCAAGGATTTTGAGTACTGCGGATTTTCCGCCGCAGGGCATGCCGATTAAGCCGGCGCGCTGTACTGATTTATCCAGTGCTTTGAGCATGTCGATGAAATCTGTAGGCGGAGCCTGAGTAAAGTCTAGCTCTTCGCCTGATTCAGGATGCGTGAAAGCTAAGGAGTAGGCATGCAGCATCTGGCGACCTGCCAGTTTTGCAAGCCGTGGATGATCCTGTTCCCAAGCAGCATGAGGCATGGAGCCGTAAACCTGATCCCCTAATAGCGGATGTCCGATATGAGCCATGTGGACCCTGATCTGGTGGGTTCGTCCGGTGAAAATTTTGACTTTGACGAGGCTGGCCCGTCCGGCAGGGTCGGCCCAGAGCACTTCGTACTCAGACCGTGCATCGCGTCCGCCTTTGAGAACAACTGCCATTTTGGTTTTGTGGACCGGATGACGGCCCATGGGCAGGTCTATTTCGCCGAATTTACGTTCAGGAACCCCATGCACGATAGCCAGATAAGCCTTGCTTACTTCCCGCTCGGCAAAGGCGGTAGACATTGCCAGACGGTCATGCTCATTTAGAGCAATGCATATGAGTCCGGATGTAAACTTGTCCAAACGATGCACAATTCCGGGTCTCCATCCATCCATGCCCCGGATTTCCGGGAAGTGGTGAATCATGCGGTGAACAAGTGTTCCAGTTGGGCAGCTTGGTGCTGGGTGGGTGGTCAGTCCGTCAGGCTTGTTGATTACTGCTATCTTTCCATCATTATATATAATTTCCAGCGGAAGGTTTTCGGGAACCAATGAAGTAAATTCCGTTTCACCTTTGAGGGTAAGCTCTTCATTTCCCATTAATTTCTGGTTGGGTTTTTTGCAAACTCTGCCGTTTATCCCGGCGAATCCAGCCTTAATCCAGTCTTTTACTTTTCCGCGTGAGATTCCCTCCTCTTCCAGAGCTGTTCCCCAGAATTTGTCCAAACGGGTGTTGCGGTCTGCAAATTCTGCGTTTTTTGTCCAGAGAGGCTGGTTCTCATTTTCTTGAAGATCTTCGTTATTACACATGTAATTTATTCCATATTGGGTTATATTAATATTCAGTATTGGACTTCTTATTTGTAATCTACAGTTATACCAAGCAGATATAATTTAACTGAAAAATAATTAAAAATTTGCTTGACTGTCAAAGCTGTGTCTTATAAAAACACGAAGTTTTGACTTTTCGGATTTTATAACAAATAACATGGGATCAAGGAGGCACCGTGGCGGTACATGTGGTAGACCATCCTTTGGTAAGACACAAGCTCGGCATTCTCCGTGAAGACGGCATCAGCACTAGTCGTTTTCGCGCACTGGCTCAGGAAATTTCCAGACTGCTTACTTATGAAGCAACCAAAGACCTCGCAACTGAAGGCAAAACCATTAAAGGTTGGGCCGGTGATGTTGAGGTGGAGGAAATCAAGGGTAAAAAAATTACCGTAGTTCCTATTCTTAGGGCCGGCCTAGGTATGATGGACGGCGTTCTGGATATGGTTCCGGGTGCTCGTGTCAGTGTTGTAGGCTTTTACCGTGACGAAGAGACTTTGCAGCCTGTCGAATATTACGTCAAGCTTGCAAGTAACATTGATGAGCGTATCGCTCTCATTCTTGACCCCATGCTTGCTACCGGCGGAACCCTGATGGCTACAATCGATCTTCTTAAGAAGTCCGGTTGTACCAATATCAAAGGTTTGTTCCTCGTAGCTGCGCCTGAAGGGATTGAGAAGATTGTTAAAGCGCACCCTGACGTTGATATTTATACGGCGTCTATCGATGAAAAACTTAATGATGCAGGATACATTCTCCCCGGTCTTGGAGACGCGGGTGATAAGATATTCGGCACTAAGTAAATGTTTTTAAAGGCACCAAATACGGTGCCTTTTTTTTGGGAAAAATTTAACGGAGATACTAATGAGCACATCCAATACTGAGTATAATTTTCGAGCGAAGGACGTTATTCTTGGCGCGCAGATGCTTTTCGTCGCATTCGGTGCCCTTGTCCTCGTACCGCTGCTGACCGGGCTTGATCCCAACGTTGCCCTGTTCACCGCCGGTGCTGGTACACTGGTCTTTCAGGTTGTTACCAAGGGTAAAATTCCCGTATTTCTGGCATCCTCCTTTGCTTTTATCGCGCCCATTATCTACGGTGTGCAGACTTGGGGCATTCCCTCCACTCTCTGCGGTCTGGCTGCAGCCGGTTTTTTCTACGTAATACTCAGCTTCCTTATTCGCTGGCGCGGCACCGGCATTCTGAAAAGGATCTTGCCTCCGGTTGTTACCGGTCCGGTTATTATGGTTATCGGTTTGATCCTCGCTCCGGTAGCTGTCTTCATGGCAGTTGGTAAAACCGGTGACGGTGCTGTTGTGCTGGTTCCCGAAAAGACAGCACTCATCGTGTCCATGGTTTCCCTTGCTGTTACCGTTGCTGTCTCCCTGCTCGGTAAGGGCTGGCTTAAGCTTATTCCCATCCTCTGTGGTATTGCAGCAGGCTACGTAACTTCCTTGTTTATGGGATTGGTTAACTTTGATGCAGTTGCGGCTGCACCCTGGTTTGCAATCCCCAACTTCACCGCTCCCGAATGGAATCTTGAAGCTGTGCTCTTTATCGTCCCGGTTGCAATTGCACCTGCTATTGAGCACTTCGGCGATGTTCTCGCTATCAGCTCCGTAGCAAACAAAGACTACGTGAAAGACCCCGGTATTCAGAACACCATGCTTGGTGACGGTCTGGCTACTTCTCTTGCAGCTTTTCTTGGTGGGCCTCCGAACACTACTTACTCTGAAGTTACCGGCGCAGTTGCCCTGATTAAAGTTTTCAACCCTGCGATTATGACTTGGGCGGCAATCGTTGCCATGTCACTCGCTTTCTGCGGTAAGGTCGGTGCATTCCTTTCCACGATCCCCGTTCCCGTAATGGGCGGTATCATGGTACTGCTCTTCGGTGCGATTATGGTTGTGGGGATGAACACTCTCGTTCGTGCCGGTGAAGACCTGATGGAGGCACGCAACCTTGCTATCGTAGCTCTGATCGTAATCTTTGGTGTGGGTGGCATGTCCCTCCCGACTCCTTTCAGCGAGGAGTTCAGACTCGGCGGAATCGGCCTTGCCGGTATACTCGGTGTTTTTCTGAACCTTGTGCTGCCGCAGCCGAAAGCGGAATCATAACGGTATTTTCCAGCCAGCTAAGAAAGTGCCAGATGCAAGGAGCAAAAAAAAGACAGGACCAAAGTGTATTTAGGCATACATGAGTTTCTGGATTTTTTGCAGTGCCGCCGCAGATGGTGCTTTATCAGCGGGCTGGTTGTATATAGGATTGACTTGTGAGAGACTTGTCCGGGGACCCGGCGGGGGTGCCCGGGCATTTCTCATTTTTTGTTTTACAGGCTGCAATTTGCTCAGCGGTTTGTAACAATATCGAAGTCCAACGGTTGATATAATCTTACAATTAATAAGTAATTTGCGGAGAATGGAATGGATACAGGGTTTAAATATCCTGAGCTGAAAGAACAGGTCGCCGGGCGCAAGGTCGCCATGGCTGTCAGCGGCGGTGCGGACAGTCTGCTTTCAATGGTCCTGCTCAAAGAGAGCGGGGCGGATATTGTGGCGGTCCACGGTTGTTTTCTTGGAAAGGAAAATGCCGAAGTGGCCGTTGCCGGATTGGAGAAAAGATGTGCGGAGCTGGATGTGCCTCTGCATGTTTTTGATCTTACTGCCGAATTTGAACGTTTAGTGGTCGAGCCGTTTGTTCAGGAATACCTGCGGGGAAATACCCCTAATCCATGCGCTCTTTGCAACCCTGAGATCAAGTTCGGCGTGCTCTATAAGGCTGCACAGGAACTTGGCTGTGATTTGCTTGGAACCGGACATTATGTGCGTATTGTTGAAGACGCTAATTACGGAAAGGTGCTTGGTCGTGGTGCTGATATGGGTAAGGATCAAAGTTATTTCCTTTCCCTCGTTCCCCGTGAATTAGTTTTGAATGCTGTATTTCCACTTGGTAGGCACAGCAAGGATCAGACTTACGCTGAATTGGAAAAGCGCGGTGTTGAGATTCCGCTGCCGTCCGAAAGTCAGGAAATTTGTTTTGTTCCCGATGATGATTACCGCCAATTTTTGATTGATCGCAAGGTTAAGCTTCCCGGTCCCGGAATAGCGGTTCTTTCCGACGGAACCAAAGTCGGTAAACACAAAGGCCTCTGGCGATACACTCAAGGGCAGCGACGAGGTCTGGGTATTTCATGGAAGGCCCCGCTTTATGTTCTGGATAAGGATATGAAGCGCAATTTGCTTATTGTCGGAACTCGTGATGAGCTTGATGCAGAGGGCTGTGTTGCCGAAAGTTTTAATCTTTTGATTGATTTCGAGTGCTGGCCTGAGACTGTGTTTATTCAAACCCGTTACCGGCAGCGTTCTAAGCCTGCGAAGGCTGTGCAGGTTGGAAGCAGCATAAAATTTGATTTCATTGAGCCGCATTCCCGCCCCACACCGGGACAGATTGTGGCAGTATATACAAAAGAAGGTGCTGTTCTCGGAGGTGGTATCATTCGGGAATAGTTCCGGCTCATGCATTCACTTCCGAAAAAAAAGTATCATAACGAACTTCCAGTTTTTTGACCGTAACAAGAACTCCATGCAACCAGTTATAGTACAACTCTTTTGGATGAGTATTCAATCTTTTTTGTCAGAGCTTACGCCTTGCGGGGCCTAGGCTGGCGCGTTTGCGCAGTACCGGCATATAAATATTTTACATTTCTCTGGTTGACCTTTGCTTAACAGGAGAGTAATAACTGATACCTGAAAACGGTTTAAAGCTTGTTGCCTACCGAACATTTGGTCCTGGCTAAGGTCATAGTGAAGTTAAAATCTAATACGATTCTACTGGAAATTATTCCGAAATCAGTTTAAGTATTTTTCATGGCAAAGGAAAAAAGAATACCGAAGCACAAGGGCGTATACATTCTGCCCAACCTTCTCACCGTATCGAGCCTGTTTTGCGGGTTCCTCGCGATGAACTGGGTTGTGGAAGGTGCATACGAGATGAGTGCTGTCGCCATTCTGGTGAGCTGTCTCTTCGACGGTCTCGACGGAAAGGTGGCCCGGTTGACCGGAACCAGCAGTGAATTTGGCGTTCAGCTTGATTCTCTGGCGGATGCGATCGCTTTCGGTGTTACTCCTGCGTTCATGGTTTATCACTGGCAACTTCACCAGTTCGGAAGGCTGGGTATGCTGGCAGCTTTCTTGTTGATGGCTTGCGGTGTGCTCAGACTCGCCCGTTTCAATGTTCAGGCTGCGACTACTTCCAAGGCTCATTTTATCGGTCTGCCCATTCCTGCGGCCGGTTGTACCTTGTCCACGCTGATCCTGTTCACCCCCTACATTCCTGAAGGTCTCGCACAGAGTGTACTGCCTATGTTCACTCTGGTGCTTGTGTATTGCCTTGCATTTCTGATGGTGAGTACCGTTCGTTACAATTCTTTCAAAGAATTCGGCGTATTCAAAGCCCATCCCTTTAGCTCCATGGTTACCGTTATTGCGCTCTTTACCATGGTTGCCTCTCAGCCCAAATTTTTGGGTTTCGTGATCTTTATCGGATACATTATTTCCGGTCCGATCTACACCATTTTTATTCTATCCCGCAGAAGCAATAAGCTACTAGGAAAGTCCTCCAAAGAATTGTCATAAGCTTTTCCCAAGGTAGTTCTACAACTACACCAGAATAAGTTTATACGGTGCCAAAATTCTTTCGGGGACGGTAAATTACTCAGTAGTTTAGCCTGTTTCATTGTTTTATTCCCACTTTTTATTATACACTGCAAATATTCTGTACTTGCAGCCTCTGTTAGGAGATAGATAAATGTCTGAAAAAGTTTATATTTTCGATACTACTTTGCGTGATGGCGAGCAGTCCCCCGGTGCAACCATGAACATAGCCGAGAAAATTACAATGGCCCGTCAACTGGAGAAGCTTGGTGTAGACATCATCGAAGCCGGATTCCCCGCAGCAAGTCAGGGTGACTTCGAAGCTGTAACCGAGATCGCTAAATCCGTGGGCGATATTCAGGTTGCCGGGCTCTGCCGCGCTTTAAAGGCCGATATTGATCGTGCTTTTGATGCGGTAAAACATGCTAAGAATCACAGAATCCATACCTTTGTTGCTACTTCCGATATCCATATGAAGCACAAGTTCAACAAAAAGCCGGATGAGATTTTGGAAATGGCCCGCAAGGCTGTGCGCCATGCAGTGTCACTGACTCCCAACGTAGAATTTTCCGCTGAAGATGCATCCCGCTCCCGCTGGGACTTCCTCGCACAGGTTGTTGAAGTTGCCATCGCAGAAGGCGCAACTACCATCAACATCCCCGATACTGTAGGGTACGCCCAGCCAGATGAGTTCGGTAAATTGATCGAGTACCTGATCAAGGAGGTTCCCAATAGCGACAAGGCTGTCTTCAGCGTCCATTGCCATAACGACCTCGGCTTGGCTTGTGCCAACACCTTGGCAGCCATTAAGGCTGGGGCGCGTCAGGCAGAAGTAACTCTTTCCGGTATCGGTGAGCGTGCAGGTAACGCGGCATTGGAAGAAGTGATCATGGCCCTGCATACCCGCAAGGACTACTATGACGTGGAAACTTCCATCATCACCGAAGAGTTATTCCCGTCCTGCCGCAGATTGGCTACCACTATTGGTCAGCCTATTTCGCCGTACAAGGCAATTGTCGGTGCTAACGCTTTTGCTCACGAGTCCGGCATTCATCAGGATGGTATGCTCAAGAATCGTCAGACTTATGAAATCATGACTCCTGAGTCCATTGGTAAGAAGGGCATTTCCATTGTTATCGGTAAACATTCCGGTCGTAATGCTCTGGGTTCCAAGCTCAATGAAATGGGTTACCAGTTGGATGAAGAGCAGGTCGGGCGCGTCTTTGCTGCGGTTAAAGCTCTGGCTGACAAGAAAGAAGAAATTTTTGATGAGGATGTTGAGGCTCTGGTCTTGGAAGAAGCTTACCGTATACACGACCTGTACCGGGTAAAAGAACTCTCTGTCTTCTCCGGTACTGCCGGAGTGTCCCCGCACGCAGCAATTGTGCTGGAAGATTTCAGCAAGGATAAGGAACATCCGAAAACTATTCAGGAAGTCGGCTTCGGCGAAGGTCCCATCAACGCGGTTTTCTCCACCATTGATACGATGGTCGGACGCAAACCCAAATTGGAACTCTATTCCGTAAACGCAGTTACCGGCGGTATGGATGCGCAGGGTGCGGTTACGGTTCATATTACTGACAACGGTTTTAAATCAATCGGGCGCGGTTCTGACGAAGACATTATCGTCGCAAGTGCCAAAGCTTACGTTAATGCAATCAACAGGGCAGAACGCATGAAACAGGAGAAAGATAATGCCTAAAACTTTAGCTGAGAAAATTTTACAAGCCCATACTGAAGAAACAGTGAAAGAGCCGGGCCAGATTGTCCGCTGTAATGTTTCCATGGTTCTGGCCAACGACATTACCGCACCTCTCGCCATTAAATCTTTCAAGGCCATGGGTGCGGATCAGGTCTTCGACAAGGACAAAGTTGCTCTTGTTTGCGACCACTTTACCCCCAATAAGGACATCGATTCCGCCGAACAGGTTAAGGTTGTCCGTGAGTTTGCCAATGAAAAGAACATAACTCATTACTACGAGGGCGGAGAAGTAGGTGTCGAGCACGCACTGCTTCCCGAATTGGGCCTTGTTGGTCCTTCTGATATCGTGATCGGCGCCGACTCCCACACCTGCACTTATGGCGGCCTCGGTGCATTTGCCACCGGGATGGGCTCTACCGATATCGCAGGCGGTAT
>DDLU01000260.1 GCA_002340305.1 Desulfovibrio sp. UBA2564 | reverse complement strand
GCTGTAAGTCAACCACCCGCATGATGAACGAATCCGTACGTCCGCCGATGAAGGAAGCCCAGAGACCGATGATGGAACCGATTACCAGCGCGATGATAGTACTGACCACGCCGACACCGAGGCTGATGCGCAGGCCGTAAAGGATAGCACTGAGCATATCGCGGCCCTGACTGTCTGTGCCCAGCACGTAAGTGATGGATTCATCCATGGATTTTTCGCCCGGTTCGAGCTTGGAGTCCATGATGTCGATGGTCATCAGATCGTAAGGGTTCTGCGGTGAAAAGTATGGAGCCATCAAAGCGACAACCACCATCAGGGTCAAAACGATCAGCCCGATGGTTGCGGTCTTGCTTTCAAAGTATTCTTTCAGCGTTTGCAGGAACAGGGATTCGTCCTTTTCCGGCTGCTGTATTTCTTGTGTTTCTGCCATAGTTAAATCTCCTAATTCTGGTCGCCCAAGCGGACTCTCGGGTCCAGAATGGAGTAGATAATATCAACGATGAGGTTGATGATGATAAACATGGTTACGGTGATCAGCAGGTAAGCAACGATAACCGGACGGTCAAGCACTCCGATGGAGTCGATGACCAGTTTACCCATACCGGGCCATGAGAAAATGGTCTCGGTAACAACTGCAAATGCGATCAGTCCACCGAATTCCATACCCAGAACAGTAACAACCGGGATCATGATGTTTTTCATGACGTGCAGGCCGATGATGCGGGTATTGCTCAGTCCTTTGGCGCGGGCGAACTTTACGTAATCCATCTGGATGTTTTCCTGAACCCCTGCGCGGCTGAGTCTGATAGCCAGCGATGTTTTGAAAAGTGCGAGATTCATTGCCGGAAGGATCAGGTGGCGAATGCCGTCCCAGCTTAAGAAACTGACCGGAACGCCGAGCACTTCCACTGTTTCCCCGCGTCCTCCCGCGGGCAACCAGCCCAGATAAACCGAGAAGATAATAATGAACATCAGTCCGACCCAGAAGGTTGGTAGACTGAAGCCCAGTATTGAGAAACGCATGATACTCCGCCCGAGTAGCGTGTCCGATTTAATCCCGGCGATCATACCCAGCGGAATGCCGAAAAAGACTGCCATGAGCATGGCGGTTACAGCCAGCTCCATTGTTGCGGGCATACGCTGCATGATCAGCTTAAGTGCAGGTTCGTTGTAGACAAAGGAGTTGCCCAAATCACCGTGCAGGGCATCCGTGAGGAAGCGCATGTACTGTTCGGGCAGGGGTTTATCCAGACCTAATTCGTGAATGGCGCGGTCCCTTTCCGCCGGGGTAGCGTCGGGAGCGATGAGGATATCCACCGGGTTCCCGATACAGAATACACCGCCGAAGACCAGTACTGACATAACCAGCAGGACGACGATGGATTGTGAAATTCTTCGGATCAAAAATGCGAGCATGAAATTTTGCTCCAGTTGAAAAGGGGGACGTACAAGTACGCCCCCCTTTTTATTAGTTAATTATGTAAGCGTGCTATTTGTTGACTTTAACGTTGCGGGGCAGGGTGTAGCCATCGGTACGTCCATCGTAGGCGAGACCTTTCTTGGATGCCCAAATATTAACCTGATAGTGGATGGGGATGATACCCAGATCGCCGATACCCATTTCAGTTGCTCTGATGATCAGCTCGTTGTGCTTTTCAGGATCAACTGTGACCAGAGCTTCTTCGAGGGTAGCGTCCAGTTCAGGGTTGGAGTAGCGACCTCGGTTGGAAGAACCGAAGCCCTTTTCTTTGTCATAGGTGTGCAGCAATGCGCCGATGCAGTTGGACTGTTCACCGGTGTCAGTTGCCCAACCTACGAGCATGAAGCTGAACTCAAGATTGGAGGCGCGGCCGAAGTAAACACTTTTCGGCATGGTGTTAACTTCAGTTTTGATGCCGATCTTGGTCAGCATCTGGGCGATTGCCTGAGCGATATCAGCATCGTTAACATAACGGTCATTGGGACCGTGGATAACGAGTTTGAAACCTTCGGGGTAGCCGGCATCTGCGAGCAGGGCTTTAGCACCTTTAGGATCGTATGTTTCAGGCTTTAAGCGTTTGCTGGTGCCTTCGTATCCGTCGGGAACCATCTGGCTTGCGGGCACTGCAAGACCGTCCATGATGCGACCTGCGATTGCGCGGCGGTTGATAGCTTTGGAGATGGCTTTACGTACGCGGAAATCTTTCAGGGGGTTCTTGATCTTTTCACCGTTGTTACCGGAAACAGTGGGGGAATCATCGCGATCAGTGTCGAGGTGCAGGTAGATCAGACGGGTGGAGGGAGATTCGGAAAGCACGAGTTTCTTATTCTCAGCCAGACCGTCAACGTCTGCCGGGGGGACGAAGTTGATCATGTCAACATCACCGGATTTCAGAGCTGCAACGCGGGTACCGTCGTTGGTGATGGGGCGAACAATGATTTCTTCCCAGGGCATTTTTTCTCCCCAGTAATTATCGTTGCGCTTGTAGATGATTTTGTCACCGCGTTCCCACTTAACCAGTGCATATGGACCGGTACCGATGCAGGCTTTGCCTGAGTTGAAATCTTCAGTGGAAGCACCTTCAGCATTCTTCTTGGAGATGATGGGGAAAGCAGCCAGCTGACGGGGGAGAAGCGGAGCGGGTGCTTCAGTGGTGAAACGGATGGTGTGGGGATCAATAATGTCCACCTTCTGGATGTTGGAAACAAATCCGGTGAAAGAAGAAGGACTGTTGGGGACGTTGGGGATACGTTCGATGGTGAATTTTACATCTTCAGCAGTGAACGGGGAACCATCGTGGAATTTAACGCCTTCGCGGAGTTTGAATTCCCATACATTGTCGGAAACGGGTTTCCAGGAAAGAGCCAGACCGGGCTTAAGCTTCTGTCTGGTGTCCTGACGTACCAGTTTGTCAAAAACATACAGGGACTGCATGTTGTTTGCAGCTACGTTGTGGAAATGAGGGTCGAGAGAGGTGGGTTCACCTTTCAGTCCGAGGGTCAGCTTTTCTGCATGGGCCATGGTTGCTCCGAAGGCACAACAAGCCACGATAGCGAGGACAATCAATAGTTTTTGACGCATTCAATACTCCTTTTTTCTCATTCTTTTTAGGCAATGACTACCTTACATAAAAATAGCTTAAGATCAAGGTTCTGCTTATTGCAGAATTAATGAATTCGTAACTATGGGTATTTGAAAATGATGGATCAGTTATGTTGCCGGATTAGTTTTGATCATTCGATCAATATTAAAGTTGTTGATTGTTCGGGCAGTAGGGTTGTGATTATTTTCACGAATATTTTCCGGGGTCTTTTTTTACTGTTTCTTTAGTAATTAACAACAGTTGTTGAATGTAAGGTTAGATAACCAAACACGTAAGAAATTATTATTTTGCTGTAAATGAAAGAGGCTTATCAATGCAATCTATGGATTTAACTTTACACTCTGCTCATATGGGCACAACGCATCAACTCTCAATATCGCCACGCGGGAAAGTGATGGTGAAGCATGCACCGAGATCTTCTTTAGTGGATGCGCTGATGCTGCCGTTGTAGTCCTTGACTATACCATAGGATATGGAAAGGCCAAGTCCTGTTCCCTTGCCCACATCTTTTGTGGTGAAGAAAGGTTCGAACAGGCGTGCTTGGATGGGATCGGGAATTCCCGGTCCGGTATCGCATATCTCAATAACTACTTCGTCATCTGTGAAGTCGGTAGAGATATAAATTTTTTTGTCATCAGCGAGGGTAACGGCATCCTTCCAGCGTTCATCAATGGCATCACGGGCATTGATAAGCAGGTTGATGACCACCTGTTCAAGACGGTTTGAGTCAGCCATGATTATCGGTAGGTGACTGTTAAGGTCCCAGCCTACTGTGATATTGCGAATGGTCAGTTGTCTACTGAAGAAATCAAAACCCCGGCGTAGAACATCGTTCAATTGTACGGGCATGGTTTTCATGTCTGATTTGCGACCGAATTCGCGCATATGCTCAATGATTTTGCTGGCCCGGTTAACGTGGGTGTCCACGCCTTCCGCCATTTCACGCAGAATTTTAGGCTCAATCTGCTGATCACGGGAGACCTTGCGCATGAGCAGGTTGCTGATGGTCTTGAGGATAGCCAGCGGCTGGTTAAGTTCATGGGCTACACCGGAAGCCATCTCGCCCAGCGTACTCATTTTGCTGGCCTGAATAAGCTGTTGCTCTGCTTCCAGCTTCTGGGTCACATCACTGCAAGTGACGATCAGGGAACGGCTGCCGTCAAATTCAGCAGGCGAAATCCTGAGCAGGGCGTAAATGGTGTTTCCATCCTTAGTCAGCTGTGAACAGGGGCCGATTTCCTGTTTAACCTTAAGCAGGTGTCGGTAGTCGGGCCTTTCTTCTTTACGAAAAAGAGAGAGGAAGGATTTTCCGTGAATCATGTCACGTGAATATCCGTAAATTTCTTCCACCGGATCATTACAATTAAGAATGGTCAGGTCTTCTGCATTAAGCACGAAGACGGCTTGCGGAATGGAATCGAAAATTGCGTGGTAACGCTGTTCGGAAGCGGCAAGGCTCTGTTCCAGTTCACGGCGCTGGGTGATGTCGAGCATCATCTCCATGGCTGCAACGATCCTGCCTTCGCGATCCTTAATGGGTGAAGTGTAGACTATCCAATGGATGGGCTTGCCATCCTTGGAAAGACCGGACTCCTCACTCATGTGCGGGGTCAGGTCAAAGAAAGTTCTTTCAACCGGACATTCTTTACATTTGCGGTCGCGGTCCTTGTTGATCTGATAGCATTGTCTGCCGCGCGGTTTACCGAAATGTTTTTCGTAGGCCTTGTTGTGGCGGATAACCTTGAAATTGAGATCAACTACGGAGACCAGACAGGGCACATTGTCGAAGAGGTCGCGGTACTCTTCTTTTTGTTCCAGCAGGGCGCGGTGTTTGTCCTGCACCTGCCTGCCCATCATGTTGAAGGCATCGGCAAGGGTTCCGATTTCGTCAGTCTGGGCCAGTTGGATTTCAACAAAGTCCTGCGCGGAACCGAAATCACGGGTGGCTTTGATCAAAGTCCGAATAGGTTTGAATATGAAATTGTAGGCAAAGATGAATAATGCACTGAAAGTGGCAATGAAGACCACCATGGCAATGCCGACGTTGGCCTTTTCAAAAGTTGCCAGAATGGAAGTCTTTTTCTCAGTGGAAATTTCAAGGTCCAGCAGGCCGAGAATCTGTTCATCTTTTGAGTGAATGTGGCAGGGACCGGGAGCACAACCTTCGGAGTTCGGGATAGAGGTCATAATGCCCATGAACTGCTTACCGTTAACTGTTTTCAGGCGGGTGCGCTGTTCAAGGCTCATGGTCGCCGGAGGAGTATCATGCCGGTGGCAGTTCCAGCAGGGCGGACTTTTGATGTCGATGACACTGTTGATTTCATCCGGGTCGTTGGAATAGATGATTTGGCCTTTTTTATTGATAACCCGGATGGATTTAATATCGCCCTGCCGGCTGATATTGTTGATATCGTTTTGGATGAATTCCTTAGAGTCAAGCATCATGGCGTGATGCAGACTGAGCAGGACGGTATCGGAAAGCATGGCAATATCAGATTGGATATTGCCGGTGACGTTTTTTTTAAAGAAGACCACGTTAAAGCTGGTCCAGAGGATCACACTCAAAAGCAGGGTGATCCCTCCGGAAAGGATCATTTTCATGATCAGGGTGTGGCTGAACTTCTTGAGCACTCAACAACCTGTTTAGTTTCGTTGCGGTTTATTCCGGTCTGTCCATGGGGCAGAGCCGGGCATCCTTGATCAAGTCTGCCAAGGTGTATGAGTCAAGCATGCGGTACATGGCCTGATTCGCATCGTCCCAGATGGAACGGCGCAGGCAGACTGCCGCTCTGGGGCAGGTTGTCAGGTCGCCTTCACAGTCGAGAATTCTATCTTCACCTTCCAAGGCTTCGGTCAGTTTTCCCAGTGAAATTTCTTCGGGAGCCATGGTCAGTACGTTACCGCCGTTGGGACCGCGTTTTCCTTTGATATAACCGGATTCTTTGAGAATCTTAAGAATCTTTTCCAGATATTTAAGAGAGATGTCTTCCCTGCGCGCAGAATCTTTGCTGGGGACCGGACCGTCGTCAGAATGCAGGGCAATGTCGAGCAGCAGGCGTGCTCCATATCTTGAGCGAGTGGTTAGTTTCATGAAATTAATGCTATTTGTTTAAAATTATTAGAATATCCTATAGATTATTCCCCTCTTATATCAGGATGCTCCTAAGATGGAAAGCCGTTGTGTTTTGTCTTAAGTGCAGGGGCAGGCTTTGGGTTGTTTTTTGCTTTCGGGCCTGCGTGGCAGGAGGATGGTGAATGTTGTGCCTTCGCACGGTTCAGATTCTACCCTGATGCTGCCGCCGTGCTGCTCAATGGTCTGGTTGGAAATGAAAAGACCGATTCCGGTTCCGCGTTTACCTTTGGAAGAGAAAAAGAGGGTGAATATTTTTTCCTTGGTCTCACGGTCCATGCCTGTACCGTTATCACTGATGGTGATCTCCACAATGTCACCGAGATCGCGCCCGGTGACATTAATACAGTATTCCTTGCCCGGAAGCGGCGGCTCACAGGCATCAACGGCATTTTCAAGAAAGTTTACAATTGCAGCAGACATGGAACTGGGGTCGATTTTTATCTCGCCCATGTCTTCCGGAATATCAACGTTATATTTTACGTTTGCGGCAGCTGCTTTCGGAACAATCAGTGCTGCGGTGTCTTGCAGGAAGTGTCCGGCGGGTACTGATTCCATTTCGATTTCACGGGATTTTGCGTAGTAGAGGATATCAAGAACCATTTTCTTGACCCTGCCGACAACATTTTTTAGTGCAGCGGTCGCTTCACCCACCCGTTCCTGATCATTCTTGCGCAGGCCGGATTCGAGACGGTAGATTCCGCCGTCCAGTGCGGTGAGCATTCCCTTAACACCGTGGGACATGGAGCCAAGCATGAAGCCCAGTGAGGTCAGGTGATCCTGCAAGCGGCGGATTTCGGTAATGTCAGTGGACATTTCCATGACCTGCTTGATTTCACCGTAAGCATTACGAATAGGTGCTGACCAGACCAGCATATTTTTCTGCTCGCCGGTTCTGGTAGTAACAACTGTTTCTGTCTGGTGGGTTTCACCGTCTTTGAAAGTCCGTTGTACCGGACATTTCTCGCAGGGCTTGTCACGGTGCTTGTAGGAAGCATAGCAGGGAGCACCGATAGGCTCATCAAAATCTTCCTTGAAACGGCGGTTGACCTCGGCGATGGTGTAGTCTGGGTTCTGTACTGAAATATAGCAGGGTGCTTCGTCAAAGAGGCGCTGAAATTTGTATTGAGTTTCAAGTAGCTCGTCATTAAGGCGCTTGAGTTCGGTCATGTCCACAGAGATGTCGAGGACCAGTTCAATATCGCCGTTTTTATTAGGGAGAGGCGCGGTATAGACAGTTACAGGAATTTCTTCGCCGTCTTTGCCTATGAAATTTTCTTTGCTGCGCTGGCCTTTACCTGTTTTGAAAGTCAACTGGACAGGGCAGGCGTTACCTGCGTTCTCACGGTCGGAATAGATATCGAAGCTGTTCATGCCGACCACATCACCCAAACGTTCTTTCAGGAGTTCATTGGTGGCGACAATTTCAAGATAGCGGTTATGAATGGAAACAAGGCAGGGTAATTCGTTGAAGAGTCCGCTTCCGGTTTCAACTTCGTGGGCGGCACTGGAAAGAACTTCACTGAGGCCTTCAACGACCTGTGCGGCTGCGTTCTGGCGTTCGAGCTCAACTATTCTCTGGGTCTTTTCTTCAACCAGACGTTCAAGGTTCTCAGTGTATTCGCGAACCTGATCCTTGAGCTGGATTTTTTCCATGACCCGGTTGAGGGAAATTTCAAGAACTTCATCATCAATAGGCTTGGTAATGAAGTCTGCGGCTTCGAATTTAAGTGATTCAATGGCAAGATCAAGATCACCATGTCCGGTGAGCATGATGACTTCGATGTGCGGAAAATCTGTTTTGACTGCCTTGAGCAGTTCAATTCCGTCCATGCGCGGCATTTTGATATCAGTGAGGATTACAGCCGGATTAACTTTTTCGATGAGTTTTAAGGCGGATTCGCCGTTGTCAGCAGTTTCAACATCATATCCCAGATCCATCAGGGTTAATCCCAGAAATCGGCGGATACCCTCTTCATCATCAACCAGCAGCAGTTTCTTCTTACTCATCGCACACCTCAGGAAAGCGCATAGCCCAAATGACCTTAACAAAGTCAGTAGACGGGAGTTTAATCGTCGTCTGTTTCACCCAGTGCTTTACGCACGATTTCTATGACTTCGGTCGGGTCAAAAGGCTTTTTGATCGTGGCGACCGCACGCTTGATTGCCATATGGATGCCGGGTAGTCCGCTGATAACGATAACGGGAATTTCAGCGAACTGATCTTCCTGTGTAAGTCTGCGATAGAAACGCGGTCCCCATTCGTTGGGCATCTCCAGATCAAGCGTGATCAGGTCTGGATTTTCAGCTATAGCAACGTCATAGGCTGAGAGTCCGTCTGAAGCGCGGCAGGTAAGGTATCCGTGATCTTCGAATACGTTTACAAGGTAGTCTACAATGTACGGGTCATCGTCGACCACCATTATTTTTTTGGGCATGCTAGTCACCTTTGTAGCTATTTTAGGGATTTAGGAAGCTCCCATGGAGAAAAGCCTACACCTTATTTCCGCACTCTTTCAAGTTAAAAAATTGGCCGGCCAGCGATTACTCACTGACCGGCCCCGATATGGATTCCCGTTAGCCGATTGTGTCTTTCACAATCCTGATAAGCTCTTCGGCATCGAAGGGCTTGGTCAGTGTGGCTATAGCCTTGGGAATTGCGTACTTGTTAGCCTGGAGGCCACTGATAACAATTACCGGAGTTCTTTTAAACTCATCGCTTTGGGAAAGCTTGCGGTAGAAACGCGGCCCCCACTCGCCCGGCATTTCAAGGTCAAGAGTGATCAGATCGGGTTTTTCTGCGGTTACAACCTCCATTGCAACAGCCCCGTCTTCAGCCATAACGGTTTCGTAACCGTTGTCGCCGAAAAGATCGCCCAAGTATGAACGGATATCCTGATCGTCATCTATAATTAAGATCTTCTTAGACATAATAACTCCTCCTGTTGAATCTTTCCCCTTCGTTAGTCCCGGCAGCCGAAAGGTGTATGACTGCCGGGATTACCGATCAATTCGATTCAGTTATTTTAAGCCCGATGCTTAAACCTTGTCCGGCTTGCTGACGCTGACCACCGGGCAGTTAGCCCTTAAGATGACCTGTTCGACAGTAGAGCCGATACGTGCTCTTTCCGGATCAAGCTCGTTGGTGTGATGGGCGAGGCAGATAAGGTCCACACTCTTTTCACGAGCAAGCTTGACGATTTCGACGTAGGGAGTTCCTTCCCATACTTCGATATCATAGTTCTTGAAATCGCCCATGAGCGGGACATAGGTTTCTCTGATGCGCTTGCGGGCGATAATCAGATTTTCCTCGATTTCGTTCTGGTCCAGAACCTTGCCGCTGATATCCAGGGCATGGAAGATAGTCAGGTCGCAGTCGAGTTCGCGGGCTGTGGACAGAGCGAATTTGAATGCGCTCTCAGCCTGCTTGGAGAAGTCGGTACCAAAAAGGATATTGGAGAACCCGCCCCAGTAGGATGCGGATTCACGGTGCACGGAAAGAACCGGGCAGCGGGCAGCTTTCGCCACTTTTTGCAAGGTACTTCCGGGATAACCCTTGTGGAAGGATGCATTTTCGCCGGAGCTGGCAGCCATAACCACGAGATCGCTGTCAGCCTTGCGGGCTTCGCGCAGGATCTCACGGGAAGGTACACCGGTTGTCAGTACGATCTTGGCGTTGGCAGCTCCTTCGAACTGCTTGGCGAAGGTGGTCTTGAGTTCTTCTTCGACCCAGGAGAGGTATTCTTCATCAACCTCAACCTCTTCACCGGTACGCACATCGTTGACAACGTGGGAGAATGCCTTGGTAGGCACACCCACAACATGGAAGATAGTTACTTCGGAATCATAGCGTTTCGCCATATCGAAAGCTACGCGGGCGGCACCGAAGCTCGCGGGAGATCCGGTAGTCGCCAAAAGGATTTTATTAAACATGTGACACCTCGTTCGTTGCGGACAATATCAGATCACTCGTCAAAGAGACGGGTGCTACTACCATTCGACACGCATGCCTTCAGGAATATCGAGCATACCGATAATCAGAGGCTTGAGGAATGACCAGCGGATGCCGATTTCATATTCCTCTTCAAGGTCACGGATAGCGTCCCAGCAGTTGTGGCAAGGAGCGATAACCAGTTTACATCCGGTATCGAGGATCTGGTCCATCTTTTTGCGCAGAGCTACGTTACGCTGTTCGCGGTACAGGCCGATTCCGTTGAATCCGCCGCCACCGCCGCAGCAGTAGTTGTGTTCCTTGTTGGGTGCCATTTCAACGAAGTAGCCCGGTTCAACAATATAGCTGAGGATTTCGCGGGTTACATCCTTGAGGCCCTGGTTACGCACGTAGTTACAAGAATCCTGTAGAGTTACAGGCTCTTTAATGCGCTTTGCGGGGTCGATTTTGAGCTTGCCTTCGCGCAGTGCTTCAGCCAGCCATTCAACGTAGTGAATGTAAGGTTTGGGAGGCAGACCGTCTTCACGTCCGGCCCAGTAGGGACCTTCGATAACGGTTGCCCGGTGGGCGTGACCACATTCGGTTCCGGTTACTCGGGCCGGGTTGAGGCGTTCAATTGCATCGTAAACGTGGTTGACGTTATCCTTGCAGCATTCCCAGTCACCGGCAAACATGGACAGGGAGGTCTGTTCCCAACCTTCGGAAGGCACGGTCCAGTTCTCGCCTGCTACGTGGAAGAGGACTGCTGCTTCAGCGAGATCTTCCGGGTAGTGTTTAGGCTCACGGGCGTTACAGGTATACATGATGTCAGCATCTTTTTTATCAACCGGAATGGTCAGACCGGGCCATTCTTCCTCGGTCTCTTCTGCCATCCATTCACATGTTTCTACCCAGTCCTCGGTGGTAACATCCATCTGTGCGCGGTATACGCGGTGCATACCGGAACCGATCTTCAGTTCCCAAGGTACGAACCCCTGAGAGTAAAGAAGGCCACGCAGATAGGAGAACATCACACCCATGTCGATACCGTGCGGGCAGTACATGCCGCAACGGTTACAACAGGTGCACTGGGACCATGCGACTTTCATGCAGTGACGCATGAACTCGTTGTCCACCTGTCCTTTCTTCTTAACGATGTGTCCGAGGGTGGACTGGATCTTATATGAGGGTACCTGCTCGGGCACACAGTCGTTTACCTGATAGAGGAAACAGCTGTCCGCACACATGCCGCAGTGGGCACAGATTTCGAGCCAGGTTTTAATTCTGGACTTCATTGTTTTCTGGATAGTGGCCCAAAGAGCATTGGTGTCCACATCCAGTTCTTTCATTTCAGCGTAGTACTGCTTGCCGCTCTTATCTGAGAGAGTCAGCTTGAGCTGCTCATCAGTTTTGATCGGCTGTCTGTTACAAAGCTTACCTTGAGGCATTTTCTTACTCCTGTTTGGCTGTATTTTTTCCTGTTACCAGGAGAAGGTGGAGCCTTTCAGGCCGCCGCGTTTGATGCCGTAGTCCATTCCGAGCTGTGCACGGGAACAGAAGAAGAGCACGCAGTGGCTGAGTTTGGTGAAAGGCAGGCACAGCAACCAGATTTGTCCGGAAATGATGTGTGCCAGCAGCCAGAACTGGTAGTCACCCATCTGGTAACGGGCGATAAGGCCGGTTACGAAGGGAGCTACGGTTATGAGCAGCATCAGATAGTCGTATGCTGTGGTCAGGATTCTTACTTCCGGAAGTGCGATGCGGCGCAGAATGATTGCGACACAGGCTACGATAACGGTCCATGAAAGCAGGTCCGCAAGGAATGCGGGCAACTGCGGCAGACCGAAGCCCAGATTCTCCTGCAGCATGATATTATGTGCTGCGAGGAAAATGGGGGTAGCAAGCAGTCCGATGTGGAATGCAAAGAATATAAGGGTAAAGCCGGGTTTCTTTCTCCATGCGCGTGCGCCCACGGGGTTCAGCCAGCTGATAATTGAATTAAAGGCGCCTTTCAGTCCGTAGGACAGATGGGCTTTATATGCCACGCGGTCAAGCTGCTGGTTCAGGCCCTTGAAGTAGAGCACTACTCTTACCAGCAGACCGCCGAAGCTGATCGCGAAAACCAGCCACATGATTGGCCCTGTCAGAAGTTCATACATAATATTATCTCCTCACATCCGGCTTAGTGGTGGTCGCCGTAGTTCTTTTTGTTTTCATCACGGTAGGCTTTCCCGCCCATGAGGAACTGCCAGAACAGGGTTACGCCGACCAGTGCTCCACCCATCAGAAGGTACATGATGCCTTTGGTGAATGTGTAGTATTCCTGAAGGTTATGTGCTTCCATTTTACTTTCTCCTTATTAAAAACGGCCTAGTGTCATGTCTCAATAATTTAAAGTTATTTTTTCATCGAATCCATTTAGTGGATTCGATGGACATGTTTCTAGTGGTCGCCCTTGTAATCAGGATGCTCAAAGAAGATGGGCATCCGGGTAGTGATGAAACGGAAGATCACGACACCGAGAGTTACGATGAAGATGGAGATTCCGATTTCAGTCATGCTGGGGAAGTATCTGTCAGCAGCGGGCAGATGGTAGTTGAACGCAACCATGGAAACGTTGAACCTGTTGAAGACGATACCGAGAACGGTAATGATTGATGCCTTCTTGATCAGGCCGAGGTTTCTGTCGCGAACCCCCACAGCATAGAGGAAGCAGGGCAGGGCAACGAAGCCGAGCATTTCGGTCAGGAACAACAGGCCGTAACCGGAAGTCAGATAGTGCCAGTTGTTATCGTAAGCTACACCCATTGTCTTAATGAAGAAGTAGCCGAAGAGGACCAGAGATGCGGCTTTACCGAATCCGAAAACCACGCCGTCGTGATGCTTGAGGTATTCTTCATCCATCATGCGGTGCAGCTTCTTGTGGGACATGGAGCCTTCGAAGATGACCATGGACATACCTGCTGCAATACTTGAAACAAAGAAGTAGAGCGGCATGTAGGGTGAATACCAGAGCGGATGCAGCTTGGACGGGGCGATGGTGTACAGCGCGCCGAGAGAAGACTGGTGCAGGGTAGAGAGGACTACGCCGAAGATGGTCAGCACGAGGGTCAGTTTAACGACCACACCGCGGATCTTCTTCCAGCCCAGCCATTCGAACATGGCGGGAGTGAACTCAATGAAGAGCACAGTCAGGTAAAGCATAACGCACAGACCGACTTCGAAGAGCAGGGAGGTTGTTCCCTGAGATACGAAGATGGGGTACGGGAGCCTCCACGGACGACCGAGGTCATACTGCAATGCAAATACAACCAGCGCGTAGCCGAGGAAGGCGGTCAGGATTGCCGGACGCACAGCGGAGTGGAAACGCTTGAGTCCGAAGATATAGCAGGCTGCGGAGGTAGTGTAACCACCGGCAGCAAGTGCAACACCGCAGAGCAGGTCGAATCCGATCCAGATTCCCCACGGGTTGTTGTCATCAAGGTTGGTCACGGGTCCGATACCCTGGGTGAATCTGAGCACAGTAAGGATCAGACCGACTACGAGGATGGCTCCTGCCACCAGATTGAAGGTATTGAAGGCCGATTTAGGGCCGTTGTTCGCGGGAGTGGACATTTATGATTCCTCCTTCTCGCTGTTTTCAGCCTCTTCTTCCTCTTTGGGCTTCAGGGCTTCTTCCACGGCTTTCTTGACCTCAACTTCGATCTTGCGCTTGTTGGCAACATCTGCCTTTTCAAGTGCATCGGAGAGAGTCTTTTCAGCTTCCGCGCTTGCCTTGGCAAGTGCGTTCTTTACTGCTTCCTCACGTTCTTCATCTGCGACCTTCGCGTTGCGTTTGCTTACTGCGTAGATGCCGCCGAGAAGTACGGGCCAGAGGCCTGCAACCATGGGAACTGCTGCCAGAGCACCGGCAGTGAGTTCAGGTGCGGACTTGGTGCCGAGGTCTTCGCGCATGCCGATTTCTTTGAAAGGTACGCCGGAAAGGTTCATCCAACTGGTACCGCCCATTTCATCTTCACCGTAGAGGTGGTGGACGTAACGGTCGGGGTTGCGGCGGATGCGCTCGCGGGCGATGGTGATCAGTTCTTCCCTTTCGCCGAAGACGAGTGCTTCTTTCGGGCACTCGGCAACACAGCCGGGAAGTTCGCCCTTGGCCTGACGGGGTGCGCACATGTCGCACTTCATAACCCGCGGGGTCAGGGGCTCATCATATTCGTAAGTCGGGATTTCGAAGGGGCAGGCTACCATGCAGTAGCGGCAACCGACACAAACCGACTCATCATAAACAACTGCGCCGTTGGGCAGTTTCTTGAATGCTTTTACGAAGCATGCGGACGCACAGGCAGGCTCAAGACAGTGGTTGCACTGGGACTTGCGGAATACGGGATGTTCCGGAGTACCGTACTTGTTAACCACGGTGTGGGTCTTGGCATCTGTCCTGCGTCTTTCGTCCAGCACTGCGAGGTCCTCAAAGGGCTTCTCAGGTTTGGGAAGATTGTTGACCTTGTTGCATGCTGCTTCACATTTGCGGCAACCGATGCAGCGGGTAGCATCAAAGAGTACACCCTTACTTCCGGGATACCCTTTGAACTCCTTGCCGCCGGCCTCAGCCCCTGTGGGGAGAGCTGCTCCCACACAGGTTGCACCCAGCACTCCGAGGAATGTTCTGCGTAACATTTATCTGTTCTCCTTCAGGCTATCCGTTACTATTTCTTCGCGTGACATGCGGTGCAGTCAGTGGAAGCAGGCTTCTTAATGTTCATGGCATCATGACAAGTCATGCACTGACCATGGTAAGCCGCCTTGAGGGCCGGACGTCCGTCCTGAACTTTACCACCGTGGCAGCTTGCGCAGCTCGGAGGAGTAGCGCTAGCGGGGCTGTTGTGGTGGCAGCTTCCGCACACGGTAAGGGGTGTGCTGTGGAAAGCGTTAGCCATTGCATCGCCTTTCATGCCGTCAACCATGCTCATGATGATCTTGCGGTGGGGCAGTTTGCTGGCTTCGTATTCGTTTTCGAGGACGTTGATGGTCACGAATTCAGGGATGTCCTTTTCAGCAACCAGAACCGGGGACCCGGGACTTTCCATGATCAGCTTGGACGCAATGGCAGCCTTGGCGGAGGCATCCATTTTGATCGGCTCGCTGGAAGTGGAAGCAGGTCCGTTGTGGCAGACCGCACAGGTCTCCTTGGACTGGATGGTGTTCTTGGGCATCAGTTCGTGACAGCCTGCACATTTAGGGTCTTTCTGCTTAACAGCATGACAACCCACACAGGATCTGGTGCTGTCAGCTTTGTGCATAGCCTTGTCGAGAGTGACAAATCCGCCGTCTTTGGAACCACGAACGGTGTGACAGGAGGAGCATGACTTGTTCATGGTGTCGTGGTGGCAGGAGGAACAGGAATCAGTGTAACCTTCGTGGGCCTTATGGTTGAAAGCTACGGTGTTCATAGTTGCTTTAACAGCAACGTTATCCTGTACAGGGGCGGTGAGCAGTACAGCGTCGGGCTGGTTTCTGGGGAGACGGGGCAGTTTGCCTTCCATCTTCTTCAGAACAGCAGCGTTGTCTTCCTGAATGTCAGCAGCCTGCATAACGCCGTGGCAACCGGCACAGTCAACAGGACCGGTTTTTTCCGCTTTGGCAGTCTGCATCTCAAGGTGACAGCTTACACACTGACCGTGGTAGGCTTCGGAGGTGGTCAGTTTAACTGCCCCCTTGGGTTCTGCAGTGTGACATACGCTACAGTTTTCTTCCTGTCCTTTTACGTATTCAAGTTTCTTGTCGAGATTGTTGTATACGTGGTGACAGGCTCCACAGTTGGTGGCCTGACCCGCATCCTTGGCGATGAGTCTGGAATCCCAGTGACGGTAGTGGAGGATATTCTCCATACCTGCGGGAGCGCGCTCTGCCTTGATTTCAGGGTCATTCATGTGACAGCTGCGGCATTCACCAACTTGGGGACCGGTTTTCTTTCCGGCCTCGGCATCGGCAGCGTGACAACTGATACAACCGTTGTGGTAAATTTCTTTAAGCTGCTTGGGAGTTCCGTCTTCAAGTCTCTTGAACTTATAAGATACGGTTCCCTCATTTTTCTGGTGGCAGGCAGCACAGTCTTTGCCCTGCTCAGCCATCGCCTTGGTGTGTGTATCGTGGAGAAACACAACAGCAGGCAGTTCCAGTTCTTCCTGAGCGGCAATAGTGTCGATCATAATCAGATCAGGACGCTTGTTGCCGTTTTCCTGCGGGGTTCCGACCATGCTCAGTGCTTCCATGTGGAAGCCGAGCACCCCGGCCAGGACGATCAGGATACCGGACAATCGCAATAGTTTCTTTCCGTTTGCCATGATATGGATCCCCTCTCAATGCAATTGACCTCGGAGCCTCATACTCCGGGCCTTTGTGCCCCGGTCGGTTTTCTATCGTTATTCCCGGCTGTTACTTCCCCCATGGAAAGCCGTGTATGGAAATACGTTTTCAGACCGTTCCGGTGCGCCTCATTCCCCATCAACTGAGTCGGTTTTAATACCTCCTTAGTCGATAGGTTTTTATACCTGCTCGATAGGTATGTTATTATTCAAGGGTACGTCAAGGGGTGTTTTGTAAAAAGTGATGTTGATAACTGATGTGTTTTTCCTATTGTTTTGGTCTGGAATTATGATTTGATTAAATCACGACTTTTTTATTTAAGTGCCTAGAATTATATGATTAAGTTTTGCGTATTGAGTTGTTTTAAAAACTATGATTTAAAAAATGTATGCGCTGTAATTATTTTATATAAATTAGTTTTGCTTTGAATGTATATCAAAAAGATTGTTGCGCTTTCAGAAATTGATGATTCGGTTGTGTACATAAATTAAAAACTGTACTGATTAGTGGGTAGTGTTTTGAGTGTTTAGCAGTACAGATTTGTGTGTTAGAGTTTTTTGAAGTATCAAAATGTCGTACAAGAGGTGTTTATGAAAACTTTAGGAATACTCGGCGGAATGAGCTGGGAGTCAACTATATCCTATTACAAGTTACTCAATGAAGGTGTTCGTGAGAAATTAGGCGGGTTGCATTCCTGCCGCATGGTCATGCACAGCGTCGATTTTGCGCCCTTTGCCGAGCAGATGGGCAAGAGCGATTGGGAAAGTGTCATTGCCGGATTAATCAAAGGTGCCAAGAGCGTTGAGGCTGGCGGGGCAGATGCTTTGATCATAGCGACTAATACCATGCATAAAGCTGCCCCCGAGGTTCAGGCTGTTGTGGATATTCCGCTCCTGCATATGGCTGATGCCATTGCTGGCGGAGCCGGAAAAGTTGGTGCGTCGAAGCTGGGATTACTGGGAACCGCATTCACTATGGAACAGGATTTTCTCTCATGTCCTTTAAAGGAAAAGTACGGTCTTGACGTAATTGTTCCTGATAGTGGAGGGCGGTCGATGGTTCACCGCACTATTTTTGATGAGTTATGTTGCGGCAAAATTTTGGACCAGACCCGTGAAGGCTATGTGCAGATTATCGAAGAAATGGTTGCTCATGGCGCGGAGGCGATTGTCCTAGGTTGTACCGAGATTGGCTTGCTGGTTAAGCCGGGGGATGTTTCCATACCGCTCATCGATACGGTAGAAGCGCATGTGGAATTAGCACTTGATTATGTTTTGAAATAAAAAACGGATTGCAAGTTGCACCCTGTTTCAGGCAACGCAAAAAGCCCTGCTTTAT
>DDLU01000271.1 GCA_002340305.1 Desulfovibrio sp. UBA2564 | reverse complement strand
AGTGGTGGTGGGGGGAGGATTCGAACCTCCGAAGGCGTTGCCGACAGATTTACAGTCTGTTCCCTTTGGCCACTCGGGAACCCCACCACTATATATTGTTGTTTCACTATGGAGCTGGCGATGGGACTTGAACCCGCAACCTGCTGATTACAAATCAGCTGCTCTACCAATTGAGCTACGCCAGCCCTTGTGAGCGAATCTTTCTACAAGTTCTGTTTTCAAATTGCAAGAACTTTTTTGATTTTTTCAAATCCGTTCGCTGCCTGAAAACTTCGTTGAGCTTGTGATCCGCCGAAGCAACGAAGCGGGGTTTAAATGGAAATCGCCTTTGAAGTCAATACTTTTTTCAAACTTTTTTTAATTTTTTTGAAAATAACCTGCGGCACTTATGCTATAAACACAGGCAGGTTTTGACTTTGCGGAAGTTTGGACGTAATTCACTGCCCTCGGCTCTTATTGCCGGACAAACAAAAAACACAAGATTCTCAGGTATAAAAGAACATGAAATCACTTCCAATTAGTCCAGATAAACCTTGGCTGGCTCCACTCGCCGGATACTCAGACCTGCCCTTTCGCATGCTCTGTCGCAAACGCGGATGCGCCGTCGCCTGCACAGAGATGGTCAGCGTTAAAGGTCTCAAATACGATGGCAACGGGACCAAAGCCCTGCTCGCTACCTGCCCTGAAGACAATCCCCTGGTCGTCCAACTCTTCGGCGGGGAGCCGCAGGATTATTCCGATACTATGCCCCAACTGATAGATGAGGGCTACTCTTTTTTTGATTTAAACTCAGGCTGCCCGGTTAAGAAGGTACTTAAAACAGGTGGAGGTTCCGCCCTTCATCTTGATCCTGATCGTTTGGTTGAGACAGCAACTGCTATGGTAAAAGTCGCCGGTGAAGGTAAAGTCGGTGTCAAGATCAGGCTTGGCTTTATGGCAGGTGAAGATAATTATCTTGAAATTGCCAAAAGGCTCGAAGATGCCGGAGTTGCCTGGCTGACTATGCATCCCCGCTATGCCAAGCAGATGTTCTCCGGCAAGGCAGACTGGTCTAAACTTGCTGTATTAAAACAAAATGTTTCCATACCTGTTATAGGGAGCGGCGATCTTTTTACTGCTGAAGATGCGATGGAATGCATTAAACAAACTGGGATCGATGGAATCATGTTCGCCCGTGGAGCACTCTTTGATCCCGAAATTTTCGCACATTACTTAAAGCTCCTTGATGATCCGCAGTGCGAAAAACTTCCGCCTTTCGATCTTGGTAAGACTATGGAGGAACATATTAATATGACCCGTAATTTCGATGGTAGCAACCGCTCTTTCCGAAAAATTCGCTCCATACTCCCCCGCTATGCCAAGGGAATGGATGGAATTCGGGTCATCAGGACCAAGCTCACTGCTTGCGAAGACTGGGAAGAACTTCTTGAAGCAGCCCGCGAAGTATCCACTCTTACCCGTGAACGTTGCTAACCATTTATTTTTTTTAAGCACTTATTGACGATAATGCTCTTTAAAGTTTAATATAAATGCTGTAATTAACTTATTGAATCTGCATTTAATCGGAGAGACACATGGCCCAGACCGATATTTTGCTTGAAGCCGGTACCAATGAACTTGAAATCGTTGAATTCTGGCTTGAAGAAGAACCCCGCGAAGAAGGTGAAGACAACTATCGCGGGTTTTACGGCGTTAACGTAGCCAAGGTTTTGGAAATCATCA
This sequence comes from Desulfovibrio sp. UBA2564, assembly GCA_002340305.1. GTDB lineage: Bacteria > Desulfobacterota > Desulfovibrionia > Desulfovibrionales > Desulfovibrionaceae > Maridesulfovibrio. The sequence goes on along the minus strand of DDLU01000271.1, from coordinate 10,114 downwards.
GGATTCCCGATAAAATAACCAAACTTCCCAAGGTTGCGCATCCGGCCATCATGGGTACTTTCAACCTGCGCAACAAGGTTATTCCCCTTGTTGATTTAAGTCACTGGCTAAAAAAACCGCGCGTTGAAACCGAACCTCCCAAGGTCATTGTTACCGAATTCAACAATGTTTCCTCAGCATTCCTTGTTTCCGGTGTAACCAGAATTCACAGGATTAGCTGGGAAAGGGTTGAAGCTCCTTCTAACTATGTATCCTCTCTTTCCGAAGACTCCATAACTGGAGTTGTTAAATTTGAAGATCGCATTTCTTTGATTCTTGACCTTGAGAAAATCGTAGCTGAACTTAACCCGGATCTCGGACTCCAGCTTGATGATACCATCGACTGGGCTAACCATGCTGGCTATAAAGCTATCATTGCAGATGACTCCACCCTGATCAGGGAAATGCTCTACGAAATGATGGTCCGTGCTAAGTTTTCCGTGGAAATGGCCAATACCGGACGTTCCTGCTGGGATAAACTGCAAGAACACAAACGCCGGTCCATAGACGAAAACCGCCCTATAACAGACTTTGTCAACATCGTCATTTCGGATATTGAAATGCCGGTAATGGATGGACATAACCTTACCGTGCGCATCAAAGCTGACGAGGTTCTTAAAGAACTGCCGGTAATCCTTTTCTCCTCTATCATTACTGATAAACTGCGTCACAAGGGCATAGCCGTCGGCGCAGATGATCAGATTTCAAAACCTGAAGTCACTGAGCTTGCTCAGCGATCAATCGCACTTATTGAAAAATAATTCGGACGGGAATCAATATGGTTTCCCCTGTCGAATCGAAAAAAACAAAACGTACTGAGGCCTCTTTTAATCCGAGGGTTCAGTACGTTTTGCTTATGTCCTTCTCTGTTGCTATCGGCATGGCTGCAGCCGGCGGAGCCTTCCTTTTTCGTTGGTTAATTGAAAATTTTCAGGATATATTCTGGTCCGGCGGACACTCATTCCTTGATATGGCCGCGAACTCTCCATGGTGGCTGGTTCTTTTCCTTCCCTGCATAGGAGGATTGACCGCCGGAGTGGTCATCACTAACTGGGCACCGGAAGCACAAGGTCCCGGTGTACCCGAAGTTATTAAAGCCCTTGCTGTAAGAGGCGGAGTAATTCGCCACCGGATTACTTTTCTTAAGGCACTTGTAACCAGCTTGCTAATTGGGTGCGGTGCCTCTGTGGGCCGCGAAGGTCCTGTTGTACAGATTGGTGCTTCATTGGGTTCATCCGCCGCACGTATTTTCCGCCTTGATTCCGGAATGCTGCCTGTTTGCGTTGCATCGGGAGCAGCCGCAGGTATTGCTGCCACATTCAATGCCCCGCTTACCGGGACTCTATTCGCTATTGAAATATTACTTCTCGATACCGAGATGTCTTATGTAAGCCATATCATTGTGGCTTCGGTGACCGCATCCGCCCTTTCAAAATTTTTCTGGGGAGACTTTCCCACCTTTGATGCGCCCAAATTTATTTTCAGTAATTTCAAAGAACTTATTATCTTCTTTTTACTTGGCATTCTCGCCGGACTTATTTCCATTACTTTCGTAAAAATGATTCAACTCTGTGAGTATTCATTTGGCCGTATTCCCATCCCTAAATGGATCAAACCCGGACTAGGCGGACTTATTCTCGGTGCCATAGCCCTCAAAATCCCTGCAGTGCTCGGCGTTGGCTATGAAGCAGTAAACATGGGATTAACCGGAATTCTTCCACTTGACCTGGCTCTTTTACTACTTGCAGCCAAACTATTTGCAACATCTCTTTGCATCGGATCGGGAATGAGCGGTGGAATTTTCGCTCCCTCGCTGGTTTTAGGGGCTGCTCTGGGGGTATCGGTCAGCTCAACTATTAATATGATTTTTCCTGATCTTGCTCTGACCCATGGGCAATATGCTTTGGTCGGAATGGGAACCGTGGTTGCCGGAACGACACTTGCGCCAATAACCGCAGTACTCACTGTTTTTGAACTGACATATTCTTACAAAATTATTTTGCCAATGATGGTCGGCTGCATAACCAGCGCGCTTGTAGTACGCATACTCAAAGGATATTCAGTTTATGAGGCTAAGCTATTGCGCCAGGGTATCAACATTCTGCGTGGGCACGATGAGTCAGTAATGGTGAATGTTCCACTTCATGAGGTTATGGAGACCGAATTCGACTACCTACACACCACAGACGGTCTGAAAGAAGCCGCCGACATGGCACTTAACTCTGAATTTCCGCACTTCCCGGTACTGGATGAAGAGCAAAAGCTTGCCGGAATTTTAACTCTGCGTGACATGCGTGCTTTTCTCAAAAACGCGCAGGACTTAAAGGGCGGGACAGATATCGTCGATACCTTAATGGTTCGCACTGTTGTTTCACTACCTGTAAACTCAAATTTAAAAGAAGCAATTATGACCTTTGAACGGACCGGAGTATCCTTTTTACCGCTTATTAATGGTGATAGGACTGTGGCAGGTATAATAAAATCCACTGAAGCCATGAGAATTTTCCGGGAAAGGCGATATAAAAATAAAATTCTTTCATCTTCACTCTAATCTTCGTTGCTATTTTCCGGCAAATAAACATATTCCAAAACCAAAAATCCTACCTCGGCGACTGCCTTCTTTGTAATAAAAACCTGCTATATACTCATACTTTTTATGGCATAATGGATCAGGATTGCATGATCCTGCGGCCTTCTCAAATCCTGAATTAAGATAAACAAAAAAATCACATCCGCTATGATCACTTCCGGCAACAGAAGGCATAATGCGTAGCCCGAAGGGATCATCTGCTTTACCAGCAAGCCTTTTGCTTATCTGTTTTCCTGAGTCATCCAAGACATATACAGACACAATATTTGGATTCTTTTTAAGTAATTCCTCAAAAATACGATTGATCGAATCATCTTCGTCCTGCTGCAACTTGGTTATGGTACTTTTCAACAACAGATGCATATCCTTAAACGCATCATTTCTAAAGGAAGCCCCCCCTTTAAGCTGAGCGGCATCCATTTCAAAAACAATCATACGCGGTGAATATTTATGTGGCTCGGCTAACTGGTGGGGACTAATTCCATGACCGCCGTTTTGACTGTATACATTGGCGTTGATACAATCCTTAATGTCTAGGTCCATACTGCTCACCTCAAAATTTGCAACGAGTGTAGCATTCATTTTCCTTAACTCCTATGAACACTTGAATCAACACCGGCAATCCCCATATTTTCTATGGAAGCTATCAGCTGAAAAAACTAAACATTTTCCAGTAATGGCTTTTCTGACTATATTAATTCTATCTTCAATGTTCATAACTTTTAATACTTGCTCTATCCTCTCCTACCATAAACCCATTGTACCACCAAAAATTATATGTAAATACCGGATTCACCCACAAAAAAAAGCTGCGAAGATTTCTCCGCAGCCCGTAAACGATACTTATATTTAATTTCTGCTAGCAAATTCTAGGGAGTTGCTCGCCTTCCAGCATATTGAGCAGTCTTCTACCGCCAAGTGGTGTAACCAGAACGACTTTACCAGGATTGGCATCAGTTATAGTTCCCACCTGACACGCATCTTTACCAAGATCATCAGCACGCATAATCTCAAGAGCCTTCTCAGCGTGCTCCTGTGGCAGAATGCACAAAAATTTACCTTCATTAGCGAGGTAAAGCGGATCAAGCCCAAGAAAAGAACAGCCTCCTGCAACTTCGGGGAGTACCGGAATGGTAGACTCTTCAAGTTCACAACAGACATTTGATGAAACGGTAATCTCATTCAATGTTGTTGCCAACCCACCACGGGTGGGATCGCGCAGCACGTGAATATCGGGAATTTCCTGCACCAACTTGACCAACAAATGGTTAAGGGCCGCGCTATCACTCTTCACATTAGATTCAAGGGAAAGCCCTTCGCGTGTGCCGAGAATGGTCAAACCATGATCCCCCATGGTTCCGCTGACCAGCACAGCGTCACCGACAGCGGCACGATCTCCGCTGGGAGCTGGGTCTGCAATGATTTCACCAACGCCGGTAGTATTGATAAAAATTTTATCAACCATGCCTTTGGGCACAACCTTTGTATCACCGGTAACGATATTTACTCCGGCATGTCTGCAAGCTTCGCCCATGGATTTAACGATCTTCTCCAAATCTTCCATCGGCAAACCTTCTTCAATAATATATGCACAAGTCATATAGCGGGGAATTGCACCGAGCATGGCAACATCATTTACTGTGCCGTGAACAGCCAGAGATCCGATATCGCCACCGGGAAAAAAGATAGGATCAACCGTGAAGCTGTCGGTACTCATGGAAATTTTGCCTTTGAGGCTCAACGTGGCGGCATCGTTAAGTCTATCCAGTTCATCGTTGGCAAAATGCTTGAGGAAAAGTTCAGAAATAAGCCTCTGGGAAGCTCTTCCACCGGAACCATAATCAAGTAAAACTTTATCTGAGGACATATTAATCTACTTTGTATTTGAAGTAAGCTGCGCAGCTGCCTTCAGTTGAAACCATACAAGGGCCTACCGGTTTAGCGGGAGTACACGCTTTCCCGAACAAGGGACACTTCTCGGGGGTCATTTTACCCTTAAGAACTTCCCCACACTTACAGCCTTTCAATGGAAGACATTCACCGATATTAAGATCGAAAATTTTCTTGGCATCATATTTTTCAAATTCTTTACGAAATTCAAGGCCACTGCCGGGGATCATTCCAATACCACGCCAGAGTGCATCTGATTCCTCAAAAACCTGATACATAACTTCAACCGCTTTAGGATTACCGTTCTCGGATACTCCGCGCACATACTGATTCTGAATAGCCGGATGATCTTGTTTGGAAGCACGGACCATCATCAACAGAGCCTGAAGAATATCAACAGGATCGAACCCGGTAACTACCGAAGGCTTGCCGTACTTCTCGCCGATAAAATCATATGGATGAATCCCGATAACGGTGGAGACATGTCCGGGAAGAAGAAACCCGTCAATGCACGTTTCCGGGTCGGAAATAAGAATATCAAGAGCAGGTGGGACCAGTTTATGAAAAGAAAGCACTTTGAAATTTTCAAGGCCCTGCTGCTGGGCCATGAGCACGGTGGCGGCAATTGTCGGGGCGGTAGTTTCAAAACCAACACCGAGAAAAACAACTGTACTGTCAGGATTATTACTCGCAAGATCGAGGGCATCAAACGGAGAATAAATAATCTCCACCCTTGCACCATCAGCCTGTGCATTCTTCAAACAATGCCCTTTGTCACCGGGGACTTTGATCAAATCGCCGAAGGTCGCCACGATAACGCCATCCTTTCCGGCAAGATCCAAAAATGCGTTTACCTCGGATTCATGGGTTACACATACCGGGCAGCCCGGACCGCTGAGGTGGACAACCTCTTTAGGAAGAACCGAATGCAATCCACTGCGAAAAATAGAAACAGTATGTGTCCCGCAAACCTCCATGAACCGAATTTCACCATCCAGCTCATCCCGCAAACAGGCCAGTAGCTCTTTACACAGTTCAGGATCATTAAATCTATCCAAAATCTCAAGCGACAAGGAGCACCCCCAAAGTTAACATTTCCTTTCCTTAAAAAGATTATACTGCTCACTCTCAGATATAACCTTGTTATTCATAAATCTTTTCTTCTCATTATACCCATTCACGTTTAGTAACAAGTCCGATACCCCAGATATTTTGAGCATTAAAAAAGGCTCCCCCAAAAAGGAGGAGCCTTACTGTGGCTATATCTATTGTTACTGAAATTTATTTCAGACAGCGATTGATAACCTCACTGAATTCAACTTTATCAATAGGCTTGGGCAAAAAGTAGGTTGCCCCTAAAGCCAGCGGATTAGAGATATCTGAAACACCTACCACTGCGGACATGATAACAATAGGCATATCCATAAACTGGGAGTCACCTCGTAAGGTCTGCACCAGTTGGCGGCCGTCCATTTCAGGCATCATTATATCCGTGACCAGAATGTCAAAATCGTTCTCAGCCTTCAAGGCTTCATAGGCATGCTTGCCATGAGGGCTGACAAAAGAGATATATCCCAGATCGCTGACAAATTTTGCAGCAAGCTTCTGGGAAATCTTGTCGTCTTCGGCAATCAATATTTTGTGCATGAACCCCTCTTCATTTATTTTTGGTAATGTAATGCCTAAGCTAAACGCACAGTCTTTGTAAAGCACTATCGGCTGTCCGTAACTAGTGGATTACTTATCAAAAGCTATAGACCTGACCTGCTGAATATTGTAACTTACCAGAATAAGAACTTAAACACCTTTAATATATCTTTCCAGGAGCCGCCGCCATGGCAAAAACAGAAATCCTGCTCGAAACCGGCACCAATGAGCTTGAAATTCTCGAATTTTATATCGATCTGCCCGAGTCCGAAGATGGACCTGAGGAGAGGTGCCATTTCGGGGTAAACGTTGCGAAAGTCATGCAGGTTATCGAAAGCCCGCAGCTTGAGCATCCCGAATCAGCTGAGCATCCATGCTTCATGGGAACCATTCCCCTTCGCAACCACATCCTGCCCGTTCTGGACCTTGCTGTCTGGCTGGGCATGGAGCGTAAGCAAAATAAATATGATATCGTCATTGTTACCGAGTTCAGCCAGACCGTTTCCGGTTTTCAGGTCAGCGGAGTAACTGAAATTCACCGTGTAGGCTGGCAACAGGTTCTATCTCCGGACAAATTCATGAGCAGTTTCGATGACAGTTGTATTGTCGGCATTGTTGAACGCGAAGACCGATTTATTCAGTTGCTCGACCTTGAATCCATACTTGCAGACCTCGACCCAACCCTTGGGGGTGACTTTGATGCTCCGTCAGCTATCGCAACAGAAGCATACAACGCACTTGTCTGCGACGACTCACCAACAATTCGGGCCATGCTTGAAAAAAGCCTCGGTAAGGCTAATTTCCGCCACACAATTCTTCATAACGGAGAACAAGCCCAGAAGGCTCTCAAGCAAATCAAGACAGTAGCTAAACAGGAAAACAGACCCATCCGTGATTTTGTTGAAATCGTCATTTCCGACATCGAGATGCCGCTCATGGACGGGTTCAGTCTTGCCAAATGGATCCGGGAAGACCCCGATTTACAGGACCTGCCCATTATCCTCTACTCATCTATTATTACAAACGAACTTCGCCACAAGGGAGAATCTGTAGGGGCAGATGATCAGATTTCAAAACCCGATCTGCACCTGCTCCCCGAAAAGGCTATCAAACTTATAGAACGCAAAAATACCCAGTAGTGTTACACGACCTTGCTAGACCTTTACCGCACGGCCTGCATTTTGAATGTAGGCCGTTTTTACTTGCGTACTTTTTAATGTGGCAATATCTTCCTTTTTCGGAATAGAATTAAATTTAAGGATATCCCCTTAACAAAGGAAAATAATATGGAAGACGTAAGAGTATACGGCGATGTTCATGGACTGTCTGAGAAAGACTTCGAAGACCTCAAACTCGAACTGCCTTTTGAGAAAATAGTCTACAAAGACAAAGTCCTGAATGTTGATTATGAAGGGCACTACATTGATATCGATGATTTTCTGGAAGAAATGGTTAAGCGTCTCCCGCCCGAAGGTTGGGCCAAGGTCGATTTTATCGATCACGTTGATTGGAAACTGACCCGCTATGAAATCGAAAACAACAAAATGACTTCCCACGATGTCAACGTAGACGCAGTCCTCGAACCTACCAAGAACGAGGCGGGACAAAGATAAAGTCCACCAACACAAATAAAGCCGCCTGCGGATCAACAGGCGGCTAAAATTTTGATCAATCAAAAACTAGTAATTTATTATTCTGACAGAAGTTGCCTTGGGGGCTGTTTCTTCATCCACGATTTCAAAAACAACTTTTTCGCCGACATTCAAGGTCTTGAATCCGTCACGCAGGACCTCGGAATAATGGACATATATATCCCGTCCGGCTTCATCCACAATGAAGCCGAATCCTTTAATATCGTTAAACCAGCTGACTACCCCTTTTGAACTCATAAAAACCTCATCAGTCGGATCAAGACTGAAAATTTTCAGCGGCAATTATTTCATGCGGAAGGTAATCCGCCCCCGGGTAAGGTCATACGGCGAAAGCTCCACCTTAACCCGATCACCCGGCAAAATGCGGATGTAATGCTTACGCATCTTACCGGAAATATGCCCCAAAACTTCATGCCCGTTTTCAAGCTCAACCCTAAACATGGCATTGGGCAATGCTTCCTGAACTGTCCCTTCTACTTCAATACCTTCTTCTTTAGCCATGGCTTCCTCCGTCGCCAACAACTGCTTCTGAAAAAAATCAGTACTGCCTTTGATTAAGACTTTTGTACTAACTTACAGGTATTGATGCAATATGGAAAGAAATTCAGCAGAACCGATTTTAAAATTCATGACCGAGCCTATCGATAGCATTCAGAATTTCTTCAACAAGGATATTTAATGAACGGCGATTAACCGCGCTGGAGGGTATCCCCTGCGGATAATTATTCTGCATGAGTTCACGCTGTTCATCATCCAGCTTATCCCATTTGTTGAGCACAAGAATAGTTACCACATCATTGAGTTTCATATCCTCAACAATATTATTTACCGCTGCGATCTGTTCATCAACTTCCGGGTGCGAAGAATCACAAACGTGTAACAACACATCCGCAGCTTCCAACTCTTCAAGGGTGGCACGGAATGCTTCCTTGAGTTCCTTGGGCAACTGGCGGATAAATCCTACGGTATCAGTCAGGATTAATTCCTGTTCACGGGGAAAACGGATACGCCTGCTGGTTGGGTCAAGAGTCGCAAAAAGTTTATCTTCCGCCAACACCCCACTGTTGGTCAGGGTGTTAAGCAAAGTAGATTTACCTGCGTTGGTATAACCGACAAGTGATACAACCGGAACCCCGGCACGGGCACGCCGCTCACGGGTAAAACCGCGCTGGCGACTCACTTTCTTAAGTTCATTACCCAGCTTGGTAAGCTTATCCTTAATTCGGCGGCGGTCGATTTCAAGTTTTGTTTCACCGGGACCACGACCACCGATACCACCCATCAACCGGGACATGGCCCTGTTTTTACCGACAAGGCGGGGCATGGTATATTTCAACTGAGCCATTTCAACCTGCAACTTGCCTGCACGGGTTGTTGCATGCTGGGCAAAAATATCCAGAATCAACTGCGTACGGTCAATGATCTTGCGTTCAGTAAGCTTGGCGAGGTTACGCATCTGGGCGGCAGAAAGTTCCTGGTCAAACAGAATAACTTCTGCATCCGCCTGCAAAGCAATAACTTCCAGCTCCGCAAGTTTACCCTTACCCATAATGAACTTGGGATTGAGTTTGCGGATACGCTGAACAAGACGACCTTCGACTTTCAGACCCGCAGTATCGGCAAGGTCTTCCAGCTCATCAAGCGAACGCTCCTGAATTGACTTGGGATCCTGCGAAACACTGACCACAATTGCCCGTTCACGCTTATCGCTTGTGTCACGGGTCCGGTCAGCACGGCGAAATTCATCTTCAAGTGCCTTAATCTGGGAAGGGAGGTCCATGTCCGCACGATCCCAGCGTACTGGCGGCAACTGCTCATATGGCTTTGACCCCGCTCCGGGAGGAAGCAGATATGCAAACTGCACGAAATCCGGTTCGCCATGTGGATCAGAAGCCACAACTGTCACACTGTCCAGACGCAGAAAAACCATATCCATGAGGTCTTCCTCGGATAAGTTTTCACCGGAAATATGGGTATGCAGGAGCCTTAAACCGCGCAAACGCCCTTCGGACTGACGGGCTCTGGGTAGTTCAGGGATGTAGATGGAACCGGGATCACCCACCAGAATCATTTCCGGTTTGCCCTGCCTGTTGATCAACAGACCGATCTGGCGTCCGATTTCATGACTGAGGAAAGAAAGTTCACGGGCCTGCTCGTTAGTAAACCCGTTAGGATCATTGTAACGTCGGTCCGCAAGACGGTTGATGCGTTTCAACTCACTGGGCTTAAGACCCTGAGTATTACCTTTGGCTTTAAGAGCTATGACGAAATTCCTTTTGATGCGCTACGCGCTTTT
>DDLU01000297.1 GCA_002340305.1 Desulfovibrio sp. UBA2564 | reverse complement strand
ATCTATTTTAGGACGGCTCAAACACGCGAAGCGTATCTTTATTTCTTAGCTCTTCTGGCAATCTCTTTAGCGGGAAGAATACCGGTTGCTGCTGCGGAAACAATGTTTCCTGCCACACCGGGACCGTCACCGGCCACGAAAAGACCTTCGAGAGCGGTTTCAAGCTGATCGCTGGTTTCCACCTGAGTGGAAAAAAACTTGATTTCAGGTGCGTAGAGCAGGGTTTCCTCGTTGGCTACACCGGGAACTACGTCATTAAGCTTTTCAAGGCCCTCAATAAGGTTACGCACGATACGTTCGGGTAAAGCCATAGCAATGTCACCGCAGGTAACGTTCTTCATGGTCGGCTCTACAAAGCTGTTGCGTACACGGTTCCAAGTGGAACGGCGACCGCGTTTGAGGTCTCCGAAACGCTGAAGAATGGGCTTGCCGCCGCCGATGATTGTAGCGAGCTTACCGATTGATTCACCGTAAGCCTGATTATCGGTAACAGGCTCTTCAAGCACAACCTTGGACAGGAAGGCGAAGTTTGTGTTCTCGGACTTCTTATCCATGTATGCGTGACCGTTTACACAGACAAAATCCTGATAGTTTTCAAGAGCAACAAAGCCACCCTGGTTGGTACAGAAGGTACGAACCTGATCATCATAGGTGTTAGTGCGGATAAAAAAGGTGGGGTCATAAATCACGGAACAGAGATCACGCATGATATCACCGTGAACTTCAACACGCACACCAACCTCAATCCCACGCTGGGTGATTGCGAGATCGTGCTTCTTGGCAACATTACCCATCCACTCAGAACCGACACGGCCCGGAGCAAGGATAACATTCTTGGCCCTGTACTCGTTCTTTTTGGTGACTACACCTGCAAGTTCACCGTTTTCGATAAGAATGTCTTCTACATGCTCACCGGTGCGGAAAGTAACCCCCCGTTCCATGCAGTAATCAGCCATTCCTGCAATGTGACCGGGCAGGTTGTCACTGCCGAGGTGCTTCTGCTTGATAAGCAACAGATCAATGCCGTTTTTAAGGGCATCTTTGCGGATGTTTTTGGCTTCATCCATGTTAGTCGGGTAAACCTGACCGTCCATGTTGAAACGGTTGAAAATCTTTTCTGTTTCGTCGATAAGTTTTTTGGCATCGGAAACAGACATAAACTGGGTAAGGTCTGTCTTACCGAGTTTGTGGATGTAGTTGAGCTTGCCGTCGGAAAAAAGCCCCGCCCCGCCAACACCGGAAAGGATGTTGCAAGGCTTGCATTTAATGCATTCCTGATCCCCGGTTATGGGACAGTGTCTTTTAAGGGACGCTTTTCCCTTTTCGATGACCAGAACATCAAGGTCAGTATTCTCGCCAAGGTAATAAGCTGCGAAAAGTCCAGCAGGACCGCCGCCGACAATAATTACATCAAACTCTTTTTTCCCGTTTTCTTTCGGGCTCATAATATACTCCAGTATTGGTCTTTTGTGTCTGCTTTGCACAATCCGCGCAGACATGCCAATATACGCTTTTACCCAGAGATGTTCAAAAACGCAACACTTAATTATCTCTTTTCAAACACAGAAAAAACTTCGCATTAACAGGATATTAAGTTCTTCATAAACAGATATTCGGTTGTGCGTGAGCAATCCCCCTTGACCGGAAGCAATTACTTTTCTACATGATTTAGTAAACCAAAAGGAAACTTCATGAGACTGACAACCCGAAGCAGATACGGAACCCGAATGATACTGGATATCGCCATGCACTGTATATCAGGCCCGGTGCGTATCAGCGACATTGCCAGCCGACAGGGGCTGTCTACAAAATATCTTGAAAAACTCATCCGGGAACTTAAAAAAGCCGGATTCATCGCCAGTAAACGCGGCCCCGGCGGAGGACACACATTAGCAATGTCTCCCGAAGACATCACCGTCGGTGCGGTAGTCAGAAGTCTCGAAGGCGAAGCCGGATTAGTTGAATGTCTTGAGAACGATGAACTTTGCAGACGCATCGACAACTGCCCTACCCGCGAAGTCTGGGTAAAGGCCAGCAAGGCCATGTATGCTGCACTGGATGAAATATCCATCGCCGACCTTTTAAAAGAAGGTTCCTTTTGCATTAAGACCAATCCTTTTTAAATTCATCATTTTATAAGTGCCCCTAAAACCCCTGATCTATGCTTATAAGTCAGGGGTTCTTATTTGCCAAAATCGGGTGTGGGAGATGTAATCATTTTTAAATCCTTGCCTATTTTATTAAAAATGCAGTACTATCCATTCCATGATTTACAAACTAAGCATCTTCATTGTCATTGGTTGCGTTGCAGGCCTGTTCATTGCCGCACATTTCTCATCGCCACCGGAGAATCTTGGCATCAACGGCGGCAAACTGTCCCTTTGCCCCGACAGCCCAAACTGCGTTTCATCGCAGGGAAATATAGGCAGCCATTCCATCCCCCCCATCAAAGCCGGTGGGACAACTGATCAGGTCATGACCAAAATCCAGACCAGCATCACAGCCATGGGCGGAACAATAATAGCACGCAACGGCCCCTACCTTCACGCCGAGTTCAAAAGCAAATGGATCCGCTTTGTGGATGATCTAGAATGCATTTTCGATGAAAGTTCCGGAAAGATTGATATCCGCTCTGCTTCCCGGCTTGGCTATTCCGATCTTGGGGTTAATCGAAAACGTGTTGAAGAATTACGAAGACTTATTGGAAACGAATAATTTTTTAAATCAGCTTTCTATAGAAACACGGGATACTTACTCCGCTGAAACATCAACTTTATATATTCGACGAACCCTCCTGCCTGAGTTTATGGATTGAGGCTAAACCACTATCAGGAGGAGAACAAAATGACTTTAAGTAAAAAACTGCTGACAATGACCGCACTGGCGGCTCTGGTTATCTTCTTTGCAGGCAACGCTTTTGCGATGAAAGACAGCTACAACTACATGAGCCCCGCCTCTTTACAAAATGCAATAGATACTAAGGCGGACATTGCCATTATCGACATTCAACCCGCAGATCAGTTCAAGTCCCACCATGTTAAAAATTCAGTTCAAACCTGCGCTTATCCGACAAAGACTGTAGCTGACACAGAAAAACTCAACGCCGCAATATTTGAGCTGAAAAAATCCACTAAGCCCATCGTTATTGTCTGCCCCGGAGGTAAAGGCGGTGCAGAGAGAAGCATCAACTACATGAATAAACAGGGGATCGCCTCATACCGCCTGTTCATCCTCACCAACGGACAGGGCGGCTGGCCTTACGCTGTTGAATCAAACTAAGAACAAAGAGCTAGATCACACAACAAAAACTCCCGCCGGAAATTCCAGCGGGAGTTTTTTATTACCCTAAAAATGTCGCCGCAATCGCTCTATCCATTCGGTAAGCAACTGCGGCTGTCGGCGGAGTTCAGGTGGGGAAGATTCCCCTCTGCCTCCTTACTTATAACAGTAAGCACTCATTTCACTTTGGCAATACCTTAAAAGCAATTTCATTACGATTTGGTACGAAATCATTTAAAAAAAAGCCACTATCAAAAACTTTAGCATTTAATTTAGGGTAGATACAAATTTCGTATTCCGAATTTATCTATAAAAAACTCCCACCATTTATTCTGACGGGAGTCTTGCTTATTCAAAGTGTCGCCGCAATCGCTCTATCCATTCGGTAAGCAACTGCGGCTGTCGGCGGAGATCAGATGGGGAAGATTCCCCTCTGCCTCCTTATATACAAAGTAAGTACTTATTCTGGTTTGGCAATACTTGCGAAGGCACAATGATTATGGATTGATTCAAAACTTTCCACATCAACCTGATACCAACTTATTTTCGGGTGCTTTTCCAAGCCCATAGCAGCATTGCGAACCACATCTTCAACAAAAGTGGGATTTGCAAAACTTCTCTCAGTAACGTGCTTTTCATCTTCACGCTTAAGCAGGGAGAAAACTTCACAGGAGCCTGAGGCTTCCGCAATCTCCACCAGATCCTCGATCCAGATGAATCCCTTGGACTTAGTTTTGATATGCACCACTGCCCTCTGGCTGTGAGCCCCCTCATCACTGATAGCCTTGGAACAAGGGCAAACTGTCATAACCGGAACTTTTACACCGAGGGTGAACTCCAAATCATCACCGACCATTTCGCCTTCCACAGTGCATTCATAACTCATGATGCCCTTACGGCCACTCACCGGAGACTTCTTCTGCAGGCAGTAAGGAAAGCTAAGCTCCGCGTGGGCACGCTCGGCTTCGAGACGACGCAAAATATCGCTGAGCAGGTTATGAAAACTCTGGTAATCCAGCTCTTCCGACCAATCTTCCAAAGCCTCAACAAAACGGCTCATGTGAGTGCCCTTGAAATGAGCGGGCAAATCTACTGACAAAGCAACTTTTGCCATGGTGGACTGGCTGCCGGATTCCCGGTCACGCACCACAAGGGGGAGGGTCAGATCCCGCACGCCGACCCGGTCAATGGACATGGCGACTTTAGCGGGACTGTTCTGTACGTCTTCCATTTAAACGAGTTCCTCACCGGTAGTAGTCAGCCCGAGTTTGCCGTGCTTGACACCTTTAGTGGAAATAAGGCGGTGGGCCAGTTCTTTGATCTGCTTGCCGTCACCCTTGAGAACCATAACTTCGAGGCAGTTATCGTGGTCGAGGTGAACGTGCAGGGTGGACATAATCAGATCGTGGCTGTCGTGCTGCAACTCAGTGAGTCGCTGGGAAAGCCCGCTCTGATGATGGTCGTAAACAAGGGAAAGGGTCCCGGCCATCTGTCCGTCAGCTTCATCCCACTCCTTTTCCACCAGCATATTGCGGATCAGGTCGCGGATAGCCTCAGAACGTGTCTGGTAACTTTTCTCGTCACAAAGCTTGTCAAATTTCTCAAGAAGATCGGAATCAAGGGAAACCCCGAAACGTATAGTTTTACCCATTTCAAACCTCCGTAAAAATCATATGGATTTACCGGGAACAACTTCCCGGATATTAACGGTCATTTCCGCATTGCAGCAGGCAGCTTTTTCAGTCAAAAGCAGTGATGTTTTCCAACCGAGAGATTCAAGCTTATCCCAGACAGGGACCGAAACATCGCGTCTGGGCTCAGCCATCCAGATGGTACCGCCCGGCTTTAACACCTGCCGGAAAAGCTTTTCCAGCGGAGCAAAAAATCTTTTTTCGTAGAGAATATCCCCGCCCCAGATAAAATCAAATGAATGTTCAGCAAGGGAAGGTTCACGCCAGTCCATCTGCAACCAGAGCGGCTGCGCCGTATCATTGGACAGGGCGTTGTCTTTGGCAAAATAAAGAGGCGGCAATTCGTAATCAAAAGCAACAACATCGGCACCAAGGGACTGCCCGATGACGGCAGTAAGCCCCAGACCGCAGCCCAGATCAAGACACTTGCGGCCTTTGATCAGCCCGGAATTGCGGTAAAGCCATTCCCCGAGCAGAACACTTGCAGGCCAAAGTTCAGCCCAATAGGGAAGCCGTTCGTCTTCACCAAATTCGTCTTCACCGATTTCATCCCAGAGAGTCTCCAGATCAGCGGTACGCTCAATCTTCCAGACCCTTCCTGCGGTTTCAACCTCTATTAATTCCCGTTCACCGGAAACATAATCTTTCAATGAAAAGTACTCCCTTTCAATAAAGCCTAAGACGGCTGAGAAAGTGCCGGATGCAAGGCACAGAAAAAAGACTGGACCGCAGCGTATCCAAACATGCGTATGTTTCAGTCTTTTTCGCACCAACGCCGCAGATGGTGCCTAGTCAGTCGTCTGAGTATGTTTTTTTTCGCCAACTTGCAAGACAAAGTAACACGAATCACCCAACGGCAAAACAACAGAATCATTAAATTTTAATTTATGAATAATTTTACAGAATAATTTTCTGCAAATTAGGCCTGTTCAAACCTTTTATTTCTCAGTTAGGAATGCTATCAGGTGCAAGTTATCCGTAAAGACACGGTTAAAAAACAAATTCAAATAAGTCTATCCATAAGAAGGAGGCCCCATGATTCCGCAGGAACTTCTTTACGCTAAGTCCCATGAATGGCTCAAGGTTGACGGTGAGAACGGTGTTATCGGTATCACCCACTTTGCACAGGAACAGCTCGGCGACCTTACTTTCGTCGAACTACCGCAGGAAGGCGACACTTTCGCAGCAGGTGACGAATTCGGCTCCATCGAATCCGTAAAAGCTGCCAGCGAAATGTACGCTCCCGTTGATTGCGAAGTTGTCGCAGTGAACGAAGCACTGGAAGACGCACCCGAAAAAGTCAACGAAGATCCTTACGGTGACGGCTGGCTCGTAAAAGTTAAAATCACCGGCCCCACAGACGCTCTTCTCGATGCCGCTGCTTATGAAAAGTTAGCCGCAGAAGAAGCTCATTAAACCGGAGCCGATCTTAATATATAGTACACTAAATTCCCCGCCGACCGCTCACGTCAGCGGGGAATAATTTTTTATACCGGAGGACATAATGCCTTACGTACCCCATTCCCCGGAAGAAGTCCGGGAAATGCTCGATGTTATCGGCGTGAACTCCGTGGAAGACCTCTTTGCCGAAATCCCGGCAGAACTCCGCCCCAAAAGCTTTGACCTTCCTAAAGGCCAGAGTGAAATGGCAGTTCTGGAAAAGCTGGGTAAAATGGCAGCAAAGAACACCACGGACCTGACCAGCTTCCTCGGAGCAGGTTTCTACGACCACTTCATCCCCACTGCGGTTGATGCCCTTTCCTCCCGCAGCGAATTCTACACAGCTTACACCCCCTATCAGCCCGAATCCTCGCAGGGGACATTGCAGGCTATCTTCGAATACCAGACCGCCATGGCACGTCTCATGGGAATGGATTACGCAAACGCATCCGTTTACGACTGCGGATCCGCTCTTTACGAAGCCACTCTCATGGCTGTACGTAAAACCAGACGTAAAAAAATCATCGTAAGTGAAGCACTGAACCCCATCTACCGGGTTATGCTTGACTCCTACACCACCAACTTGAACATTGAACTTGTCACTGTGCCTCACAACCATGGTCGCACCAATGTTAAGTCCATCACCGCAGCGGTTGGTAAAGATACCGCAGCAGTAATTGTTCAGAACCCCAACTTTTTCGGTTCAGTGAACGATTTCACCGAAATGTTTGAGAAAGTGCACGAGCACAAAGCTCTGACAATCATGTCCACCTACCCTGTCATGCAGTCTGTACTGAAAACACCCGGTCAGATGGGTGCCGACATCGCCATTGCGGACGGTCAGTCCATCGGGCAGCCCCTGTCCTTCGGTGGCCCGTACCTTGGAATTATGACCTGCACCAAAGCACTGGTGCGCCAGATGCCCGGACGTATTGCAGGCCGCACCGAGGACGAAGACGGCAAGACCGGTTACGTTCTGACCATTCAGGCCCGAGAGCAGCATATCCGCCGCCAGAAAGCGACTTCAAACATCTGCTCCAACCAGGCTCTTTGTGCCCTGCGTACCCTGATCCACTTATGCCTGCTGGGCGAAGAAGGGCTACGCCGCACCGCAACACTTTCTACTGAACGTGCCCACCACGCAGCCAAGCGCCTCTCCGCCATTGACGGTGTTGAAATGTTTACCAAAGGCCCCTTCGGCAACGAATTCGCAGTAACCCTCCCGGTTAACGCCTTCGAAATAATCGACAAACTCACCGAACGAGGCATCATCCCCGGTTTCCCCGTGGGACGTTACTACAAAGGGATGGAAAACGTGCTGCTGGTTGCCTGCACAGAAAAGACCACTGAAGAACAGATCGGCATCTTTGCTGAAATTCTGCGGGGGACAATCTAATGAAGACAGTATTTGAAAAATCCGTTCCCGGTCGTGAAGGTTGCTGGCCTGAAGAACCCAAGTCCAAAATTGAAGACTTCATTCCCACAGAATTGTTGCGTGAAGAAGCCGGCATGCCTTCCCTTTCCGAGTTGGACGTAGTCCGGCACTTCACCCGGCTTTCCCAGAAAAACTTCGGTGTGGATTCCAACTTCTATCCACTTGGCTCCTGCACCATGAAATACAACCCCAAGTTTACCGAGCAGGTGGCTGCCATGCCCGGATTTGCCAAGCTGCATCCGGTCATCCCCCAGCTCAAGGGCGCAGGCCACCATTGTCAGGGTGCGCTTGAGGTTATCCATGAAACCGAATCCATGCTCTGCGAACTGACCGGTATGTCAGCATTCACCATGCATCCTATGGCAGGTGCACACGGTGAACTGACCGGTGTCATGCTCATGGTTGCCTACCACCGTGACAAGGGCAACAAAAAAACCAAAATCATCTGCCCGGACTCCGCACACGGCACCAACCCAGCATCCGCTGCAGTAGCCGGATATGACGTTGTTTCCGTTGAGTCCAAAGACGGCATCATTACCCCGGAAGCTCTGGCTGAAGTTCTTGATGATGACGTTGCAGGCGTAATGATGACCTGCCCCAACACCCTCGGTCTTTTCGAAACCCATCTGCCCGAACTGGTGGAAATGATTCATGCGAAAGATGCCCTGCTCTACTATGACGGCGCAAACATGAACGCCATTATGGGTAAACTGCGGGTCGGCGATGCCGGATTCGACATTGTGCACCTCAACCTGCACAAAACCCTCGGTACCCCGCACGGTGGCGGTGGTCCCGGTTCCGGTCCCGTTGGTGTCAGTGAAAGAGTAAAGCCATTCCTACCCATTTCCCGCGTGGAAAAACTGGAAGACGGTCAGTACTACCTTTCCTACGATGAACCCAAGTCCATCGGTTACGTTGCTCCTTTCTACGGCAACTTCGGCGTTTACCTGAAAGCTTACGCATACATGCTCCGCCTCGGCGGTGAAGGTCTGACCCGCGCTACCGAAGGTGCGGTCCTCAGTGCCAACTACATGCGTAAACGTCTCGAAAACCATTACGAGATTCCCTACAACCGCATCTGCATGCACGAATTCGTTGCATCCGCAGTAGAGCAGGCCAAAAACGGAGTACGCGCTCTCGACGTAGCCAAGGCCCTGCTGGATAAGGGACACCACGCCCCGACCATCTATTTCCCGCTTATCGTAAAGGAATGCCTGATGATCGAGCCTACTGAAACTGAAAACAAAGAAACCATCGACCGCTTCATCGACGATCTTATCGAGATCGCTGAAATGGCGGGAAAAAATCCCGAGGCACTGCAGGCTGCTCCGCTTACCACCCCTGTTAAGAGACTGGATGAGACCAAAGCCGCACGCTCCATGGTGATTACTGATGATA
The DNA here is from genome assembly GCA_002340305.1 of Desulfovibrio sp. UBA2564. Lineage (GTDB taxonomy): Bacteria > Desulfobacterota > Desulfovibrionia > Desulfovibrionales > Desulfovibrionaceae > Maridesulfovibrio. Next base: position 12,206 of record DDLU01000297.1, on the reverse strand, counting down.
TCAAATAGTTTCCCGACAGAAACACGCTCCTACGACCTTGTGGTCGTAGGAGCCGGTCCGGGCGGTTTCGACGCTGCTCTTGAAGCTGCGGAAGAAGGCATTAAAGTCGCACTGGTTGAAAGATATCTGCTCGGCGGAACTTGCCTCAATGTGGGCTGTATTCCCACCAAGATGTACCTCGGTGCAACGTCCCCGGTGGAAGAGCTTGCCGCACAGTCCAAAGCCCGTGTAGCCAAGGGAGAAATAGAGGTTGATTTCAATTCCCTGTGCACAAAGAAAGATCGCTTCATCGCCGCAACCCGTAAAGCTATGGCCCAAAAGGCCAAAAAGCTGGGTATCGACATTTACCCCGCTGTCGCCAAGGTGATTGACCCCGGTAAAGTGGAAGTTTCCCACCCTGAAGAGAAGGCTGTACTTGGGTACAAAAACCTGATCCTCGCCACTGGTTCCCACCCAACTGTATTTCCCGGGCTTGAGCCGGACAATGAAACCATTCTAGATAACAGCGGTTTCCTTGCCCTTGAAGAAATGCCCACCTCGCTGCTGGTTATCGGTGCAGGCTTTATCGGCCTTGAAATGGCCCAGATTGCCCACCGCAGTGGTTGCAAAATTACCGTCGTGGATGCCCTTGACCGCATTGCTGTCTACGAGGACCCGGAAGTTTCCAAGGCTTTACAGGGTGTATTCAAGCGTCACAAATGGAAATTCAATCTCGGTGTGAAGGTTAAATCCGTCACCGCAGAGAATGGACAGGCCGTACTGCGCACTGAAGACGGTGAAGAATTCACCGCCGACAAAGCACTCATCGCCATTGGTCGCCGCCCCAATTCCGCAGAACTCGGCATTGAAAAGCTGGAGCTGGAAACCGAAGGCCCCGGTTTCGTCAAGGTTAACGAAAACCTTGAAGCAGCCGACAATGTATACGCCATCGGAGACCTGAACGGGAAAATCCTGCTCGCCCACGCTGCCAGCCATCAGGCCGGATACGTGGTCCGCCGCATTGCCGGAAAAGCAGAAGGCCCCTACGAGCACGGTCCGATCCCGTCCATCCTTTACGGCTCCCCGGAAACCATGCGTGTTGGACTCATGCCTGCCGACCTTGAAGGCAAGGGCGAAGTGAAAACGTCATCCTTCCCGCTGGTAGCCAACCCCATTGCACAGGCCTATGCTTCCACGCAGGGTTTCGTGAAAGTGGTCTGGCTGGATGGCAAAGTTGCCGGAATTACTGCCGTTGGGCACCACGTTGCAGGCTTCACAACCGCAGCATCCATGATCGTACAGGAAGAATGGACCAAGGATGACATCCACAAAGTTGTCTTCCCCCATCCTTCTCTGGACGAAGCTCTGCTCGGTGCGCTTAAAGCTGAGCAGGTTGAGCCCAAATAAGTTTCACCCATTAAACTCAAAAATCCTTCAATTATCACAAATTGAGGGATTTTTGACTTTTCAACCAAGCACCATCCTCTCCATCTCATCAATCTTTTCTAAATACTCCTGCGTGTAAATCGGCCCATTGGCAGTGAATTGCGCGGCAGCATTTCTATGCGCCTGACACCAGTGCGCCAAAACCGGATTAGGCCAGATACGGGCATAAGTTCTTATCATGTGCAGGGTATTGTGGCAGACCGGGGTAAACTCGGCTGTTTTAGCCAGAAGCTCCGTGTAATCCTTGCCGAGATCGAGAAAGAACGATCCGATCGCCCGGGCGCATTGGTAGTTAGCCCCGGAAGAGAGCATTTCAATCAGTTTATCTTCAGGAAATTTTTCCGGCTGCCAAGGGCGCAACCACTCGTCGGGAACGACCTCATCTTCAGAGTAATCAATACGTCCTTCTTTCAGGAACTGCTCAATTTTCCCGGCCAGAACAGACCACATGGAACCGATATGCTCCACATCACGGCTGGCGTGAAGTCCGGTGATAGTATTGTTTTCCTCAGTAAGTTCAAATTTCAGGAACGGGCAATGGGCTTCGATTTTTTTCTCAGACTTGCTCCAGATTCCGGCAAAAATGTGATCCAGTTCAACAACGGTTAAATCATCAATTTCGCTTTCCCAGCTTCTAAGCACAGGACGGGCTGTGCGCCAGATATCAGACCAGACGTCGAGATAGGAATAAGGATCAGGGCCGAAGGCCGGATAATGGGAAAGGCGGGAGACAACTACAATCGGAACCTTCGGAAACCGCTCCCGCAGATGTCCGAGCATTTCCCGGTAACGCTTCAAATAACTTCCCGGCTTAGCCTGCACGACCCCGCAATTATCCTTCATCCAGACTTCAAATTCAGGTTGATCTTCCCAAGCAGCGGGATTGACGAAAAAAATATATTTATCTGAACCATGCACAAACAAAGGACTGTTCTCGTGAAAAAGGTTCATCACGATCAACTGCGGCCGGGGATCATCAGGCGTTATCATCTGGAACTGATGGCTAAGCTTGCGGTCATGGTAAAATTTTTCCAGACCGAACTTAGCATCCATGGCAGCCAGTTCTTCCGGGATAACTCCCGGAGAACTGTTATAAGTAAACGGGGAAGCCAAAACCCGGTAGGTGCATGGATATCCGGCTGTTTCCAATTCCCTGCCGAGGAAATCCATTTGACAGTTTCCCAAAAAGTAAAGCATTCTGATTCCTTGATGATTGTTATTTAGCTATCTGGATTTCACTCTATTGCCGACTTACAGTCAAGCCCTGAACAATGAAAGAAATTAAGGTCGAAACTTTTGTACTCGGTCCGCTTGAGACCAATTCCTACCTACTCAGCTCCGGCAACGATGCGGTGGTGATTGACTGCGGAATGGAACCGGAGCCAATGCTGCAAGCTATTCGCGAAAGGCAGTTGAATGTTGAAGCCATCTATCTGACTCATATGCATCTCGACCATATCGGCGGAGTCAGCCGGTTGCAGGAACTCACCGGGGCCAAAATCTACGGTAACAACAAGGATCTCTACCTGCACGATATTCCGCTAAAAGAAGGCGGTTCGCTCGAATATAAAAGGATGCTTAATTTCGAAATCAACGACCTGAGCCAAGGCCGCATAACCATCCTTGGTAATCCGGTGATGATTCTGGAAACCCCCGGTCACACACCCGGCAGCCTGTCCTTTTTCTTTCCGGCACAGGGCTGCATTTTCGTGGGCGATTTGTTGTTTATGATTTCCGTGGGACGCACCGACCTTCCCGGTGGAAACAGAGATGAACTACACAGTTCAATACAAAACAAAATTTTCATCCTGCCCGGAGAAACCAAAGTGTTCTCAGGACATGGGCCAATGACTACCGTCAAACACGAAATACGCAATAATCCCCAGTTTGTTTAGCTTTGATGCGCTCCGCGCTTTTGATTAAAAGATTTTGCTCCGGCGGCTTAAACCCTTTGAAAAGGGTTTGTTTCACTGTCGTTATCCCTAAGACTCGAAGCAAAGCTTCTCGCCCAAGGGCTAATGCAAGAATCCCAAACTTTTTTAGTAGGCTTCGCTCTGTAAACTCAACAAAATCAATTATCTATAAAAGAAAGGAGAAACCGCCCTCAGGCCGTTTCTCCTTTCTTTTTGCATTCTTTTTATGCGCTATATCTAATATTTCAAACCCAGCTGTTTCTTCAGGTAGGTGAAATCGATGTGTTTTTCCACCAACTCAACGCCGTGCTTGATCTTGGCTGACTCGCGCAGTTTGTGGCGGGAAAGAATGTCTTCCATTTTCTTCGCAACGGTAAAAGTGTCGTCACGAACTACGATAATGGGAGTTTCCAGCACTTCTGAGCGGGTCAGGATAATGTCGTTGGGGTAAAGGTTACCGGTCAGCACCAAACAGGGGCATTCCCCTTCGAGTGCTACCAGCTGAACATCAGACCGGTCACCACCGACGATAACCGCAGAGTTACGATGCCTGCGGAAATGGGTCATGAAGTTCTCAACCTGCATGGTACCGATAAGAAAACTTTCCACGGGCTGATCTGTGCGGTTGTGGGCGGTAATAATCTTGCCGCCAAGACGGTCAGCCAGATCACCGACTTTAATAGTACCCATGAGCGGGTCTCTGGGGATCACGCCGAGGACTTTAACACCTTTGCGTTCGAGGAACGGCTTGATCAAAGTGGTAATTTCATCCATGAAGGTCGGCGGTATGTCGTTAAGAACAACCCCGGCAAGGTTATCGCCGAGGGCCTCTTTAAGCACCACCAGATAGTCGTAGTTCAGTTCCTTCTGGAAACGGTCAATAACCACGCATTTGATACCCAGCTTCTTGACCAGATGAATTCCATCCACCCCGCAATATTTACCGGAGTACATGGAACCGGAACCGGCAACGATAGTCAGGTCTTTGCCTGAGCTGATCTTGGCATAGCCGTCAACAATAGGCTGGACATGGTCCTCAACCTTGCCGTTGAAAGCCTGCACCTTAAAATCGTGGGTAACAACAACCGGGGTAACAACATTCGGGGGATTGGACACGCCAAGCACATCCTGAATAAAGTATGCATCTTCATCACCCAATCTGCCATCAACCTCAGTGGGGATAGCCCCGACAGGTTTCATATAACCAAGGCTGATGCCCTGTTTCTGAAAATGCAGTCCCAAGCCCATGACAATCATGTTCTTGCCGGAATAACCGCTTGTGGAACCAATATATAAACCGGACATAAAGTCCTCCTTGAATTAATAACGTCTAGGCCGTTCAAAAAGCGCGAGATGCTAGGCGCAAGAAGAATTCAGGGCCGAAGCGTATCCTCCAATACGTGAGGACCTGAATTCTTAGCAGCAACGACGCAGATTGCGTTTTTTCAACGGCCTAGCTTACTGTCATACGCATATTTGCGACTACAGCACCATCCGGGCCTGCGATAACCGGATTGAACTCCGCTTCCTGAATTTCCGGCAGATCGGATGCCATCTGTGAAACCATAAGCAGCACATCTTCCAATGCCCCAAGATTTACAGCTGCGCCACCGCGCACCCCTCTCAGGATCGGGTAAGCCTTGATCTCACGAATCATTTCCTGTGAATCATTCAGGGCCAGCGGAGCCAGACGAGATGATACATCACCAAGCAGGTCCACATGAAGCCCTGCCAATGAGAAATTTATGAGCGGCCCAAACTGGGGATCACGTTTAAAGCTGACCACAACTTCGTGGGAATCCTTAGGTCCCATAGCCTGCACCAGACACCCGGTAATGTAGGCATCCTTACACCTTCTGGCTGCACGGGTGGTGATCTGCATAAAGGCCCTACGCAAAGCCTGCGGAGTCTGGATATCCGTTACCACCAAACCGAGTTCCTGCTTGCGCGAAATCTGGGGCGAAGCAACCTTAAGCACCACCGGATAACCAATCCTTTTGGCGGCCTTGGCTGCCTGGTTGGATGTACGGGCCAGCACGGTTTCAGGTACGGGAAGTTCGTAAGCAGATGCCAACTGCTGGGCATCAAGCTCAACAAGCTCGGTAAGTCCGGTCTTGCGGCAGTTTTCAACGATGGACTTGGCTTTGGAGTAATCACGCCTGAAACAGACATCAATGGGCCAATCTTTTTTCTGCCAGCGGTAGCAGCTGGTCATGGCATCAAGAGCGCGGACCGCGGCTTCGGGAAATTCATAGCAGGGAATTCCGGCAGCGCGAAGCATCCTGCGGGCTTTTCTGGTTGAATGGTCCCCCATGAAACATGTAATGATTGGCTTATCGCACTCTTTTTCCAATTCAATGATATCTGCGGCAGCTTTTTCCACATCTTCAAGAATATTAGCTGCCGGGGTCAGGATAACCAGAATTGAATGAAATGCATCATCTTCAGCAACGGCCCTGAGAACCTTGTGGTAGGTATCCGCCTTTGCATCACCCAGCATATCGATGGGGTTATACAGAGATGCGTAAGGAGGAAGGACCTCCTGTAGTTTATCCAGAGTAGCGGATGATGGGCAGATTATATTCAAAGAGCCCTTCTCGGCCATGTCAGTAGCGAGAATACCGGGACCGCCGGAGTTGGTGACAATAGCCATGTTGGAACCACTGGGCAAAGGCTGGCAGGAAAATGCGTGGGCAAGGTTGAACATGTCTTCGATGTCCACAGCCTGCATGACCCCGGTCTGGTTGAATGCCGCATTGTATGCAGTTGTGGCTCCGGTCAAATGTCCGGCATGGGCGGAGGCTGCCCGTGCACCTGCTGGAGTTTCCCCGGCCCGTAAAAGGATAAGCGGTTTCTTAAAAGTTGTGTCATAAGCTGTGCGCAGGAAATCCTGTCCATCCTTAAGGGTTTCGCAATAGCCGACAATAACTTTTGTGTCCTCGTCGTTGGCGAGGTAATTAAGCATGGTGGCCTCACCCAACACAGCTTTGTTGCCGAGGCTGATAAATTTTGAAAAGCCGACCCCTTCGCTGTTGGCCCAATCAAGAGCTGTGCTGCACATGGTACCGGACTGGGAAAGGAAGGCAATGTTTCCTTTGATGGTAAAATCAGGATCAAGGCTGGCATTCATGGACAGGACTGAATTCATAAGCCCCATACAATTGGGCCCGAGAATAATCATGTCATGATTCTTGGCAGTCCTTGCCAATTGCTGCTCCAAACGATAACCTTCACGTCCTGTTTCGCCGTAACCACCGCTGGTGACTACGGCTGCCCGGACTAAAATTTCTGACAAATCGTCTACAGCCTTGATGGCATCTGCCGGAGGCAGGCATATCAAAGCCAGATCGATTCCGCGAGGCAGTTGGGAAACAGAAGAAAAAGCATCCAATCCGTGAACTTTCGCACCTTCCCCATTGACGGGGAAGATTTTTCCCTTATATCCAGAGGCAAGAAGGTTGGCGGTAATAATGCTGGCTTTATCCTGAGAATCGGCAGTAACGCCGATTACAGTAATCGCTTTTGGCTCAAACAAGGCCTTTAAACATGAGTATGAATACATTCGTTAATATAAATTCAAGCAGGTTTGTATGGTAGAAAATTTTTCTCGCCTTCAGCAAGGTATCCACTATCGATTTTCTCAAGTCAAGCATTTAGCCACGGCACTTACTCATAGTTCATGGGCAAATGAGCAGTCTGACCCTGTTGAAGATAACGAACGGCTGGAATTTTTAGGCGATGCGGTATTGGAACTTTGTGTTACTGAAGAACTGTATAAACGATTTAAGGATGCCCATGAAGGCCAATTGACCAAAATCAGGTCAAAGCTGGTTAAAGAAAACAGCCTTGCCGCCATAGCCCGCGAACTGGACATTAACGCGTTTCTTAAACTGGGGCGCGGCGAAGAAGCACAGGGAGGGCGCAACCGTTCTTCCCTGCTTGCCGATGCGATGGAAGCTGTTATCGGCGCAGTATTTCTGGACGGCGGCTATGCTGAAGCCAAGAAATTCATAATGCGAATATTTGAAGATAAATGGCCCGCAACTTTCAAGATTGAAAGCTCCAAAGATTTCAAAAGTAAATTGCAGGAAGAAACTCAGGCCAAATTCAAAGAGCGTCCGACATACGTGTTGACCGGAACCAAAGGGCCGGAACATGAAAAAGTATTTATGGTAAACCTGAATCTCCCGGACGGGAAATCATTTGATTCGGAAGGTACCAGCTTGAAAAAAGCCGAACAGACTGCTGCAGCCAAGGCTTTGGAATATCTCACCGAAACTGAAGATGAAACATACTCTGCTTAAATTTTCCCTCCCAAAATAAGAAAACTACCCTTAAGGTAGTTCACCATAGGCGACTAGGAAAGAGCCCGATGTGAGGAGCAAAAACAAAAGCTGGAACGATGCATATACAGACATATATGAGTTTCAGCTTTTTTTGCAGCACTCACAGGGGTAAAGTCTTATAAGCCCGAAGACTCGCTAACAATTCACTTTGCAAAGCAGATGGTACTTTATCGGCTGCCTAAAATAAGTTCAAGGACTGGGAGGCGGTGATCAATCGCCTCCACAGTCCTTAATCTTCACCCGATTATCTCAAGCGGCTTTAGCCGCCAATGAGCTGCATTGCCATCTTCGGCAGTGAGTTAGCCTGCGAGAGCATAGCTACCGCGGACTGAGTGAGAATCTGGTTACGTACAAATTCGGTCATTTCGGTGGCTACGTCTACATCAGAGATGCGGGACTCTGCAGCCTGTACGTTTTCTGCCTGAATGGAGAGGTTGGTAATGGTATTTTCCAACCTGTTCTGCATGGCACCGAGATTCGCACGAATTTTATCTTTAGAAATAATTGCCTGCTGGAGCTTATCCAGAGCCTGCTGCGCCAAAGCCTGTGTGGAGATGGAAGTCTGCACACCAAGGGCGGAAGCGGTGGATTCGCCGATTGAAATGTAATAGTAATCTTCCGAGCTGTCGTTGCCGGTTCCGAAGTGTACCTTCAGAGGGCCGGTGGAGTGGAGGGCATTACCATTATGGTCGCCAGTGCTACCGGAAAGGTTACCGTTAAGCAGGTGAATACCGTTGAAGTCGGTAGCATTTGCGATACGGGTAATTTCTGAAGCCATTGCCTGGAATTCAGAGTCGATGATCAGGCGCTGATCAGAGTTGTAGGTACCGGTGGATGCCTGAGTTGCAAGCTCTTTCATGCGGATGAGCTTTTCATCGATTACCTGCAGTGCGCCGTCTGCGGTCTGAATCATGGAAATTGCATCGTTAGCGTTTCTCATACCCTGGTTAAGGGATTTAACGTCAGCGCGCATAAGTTCACGAATTGCGAGACCAGCAGCATCGTCAGCTGCGGTGCCGACTCTCAAACCGGATGAGAGACGACGGGTTGAAGTGCCGAGATTGCCGTACGCTTCCTGAAGGTTGCGTGAGGCGTGCATTGCCATAAGGTTGTGGTTAATGACTAAGGACATATCTGAACCTCCTTGTAGTTCACAAAATTCCGTTTTTGTTAACCAACCTTAAGCAGTGTACGTGCCAAAACAATATCATCAATATATTTCAGTAACTTAAATATATAAATAAAGTCTAGACTTCTTTATATTCGGGAGAAGAGTCAATTTTTTCCCGCCCTTCCGAACTTTTGACCGTCATTTTTCAGTCCAATAGGAAAAGCTGTCCCAGACACCACATAAGCCACTGTTATTTAAAACTTAAGCATAGACATGATTAATGGCGCAGGAATTTTCTTCCGCCCGCTATCACTATAGGTGGAGGATTCATTGAGAAATGCAGGGAAGATTAGACGGGGAAAAGACTTCTTAAGATATAGAGAATCGAAAAAGGGAAACCCCGCTTCCGAAACGGCATATTCGGGAGCGGGGTTTCCGGGTACCTGTGCAGTCGGGGGAGTCAATCCCGTCTGCGGAGGTTGTAGAAGGAGTTTTCTTATATATTCAGCATCATTCAGAATACTTCATTCACTTTAGCGCTTGAGCTGGATAAGCTCGCCCATCATGGTATCTGTGGTGGTAATTACCTTTGAGTTCGCCTGAAAGCCTCGCTGGGTGGTAATCATACTTACGAACTCAACCGCAAGGTCCACGTTGGACATCTCAAGGGAGTTAGAGGCGATGGAGCCTTTACCGCTGCTGTTCGGCAGACCGGTGAGAGCATCTCCGGATTCCCTTGTTTGAGTGAAGAGGTTACCGCCTTCACGACGGAGCCCCCAGTCGTTGTTAAAAGAGGCGATGGTCAACACATAGAGTTCCTGAATCTGCCCGTTGGAGTAACGGCCTGTCAAAACGCCATCCCTGCTTACAGATGTACTCTGCAGAAAACCTGCGGTGTAACCGTCCTGAGACTGGAACAAAGTAGTTGAGCCGGAACTGTAGCTTGTACTTGCGAGCGCGCTCTTCTCCGCTTCACCAAAGTTGGGTATACGACTGAGATCGGTAACGTTGTTACCAAACGCATCCGCTGCGGTAATTGAGGCTGATCCAGTATTCCACCCTTTACTTACACCTGTCCCTGATAAATCCTTATTAGTGAGACCAAAATTCATCTCAACCGTCACAGGCTCGTTACTGGCATCAGTGAAACTTGCATTGGACCTTGAGAGGAAGTTCGCTGTCAATACTGGCAGTCCATCCTGTGAGAATTCAGCCAAGGTCCATTCGTCAAGGTTTCTAAGGTCACCGGGGGCGGTACCGGCATTACTCTTAAGAGTGAAAGCGGAGACACCAGTCAAGTCACCAGCGGCATTAAAAGTCATGGTACCGGTCATAAGCAGCCCTGCTGCGGAAGTTCCGGCAAATTTGGTAGTCCCGTCACTGGCAATACGACCATCTTCTGCTGGATCGCAGGTAACGATAAATTCCCAAACTTTTTTACCACCGGCATTACTAAGGGTAACCTGATCAAAATATGTTGTTACGTTGTGTGCAGAACCGTTGGCATCATAAACCTTGATGGTAGATTGATAGCCGTATAGAGAATCGCCAAGAGGAGGCTCAGCTGAGCCGTCCCATGCTCCAAAGAGAGAGAAGTACGGATTCGTTGAATCTGTTGAACGACTAGCCTCACCTGAATCAAGGTTAGTAATCATGTTAATAGTTGTTGTCGCCTTGGGAGCAGACTGGAAGTTTTCCAATCTGATATTGGTAGGTACGCCCACAGTACGAACAGCATTACTGGTATTCACATTGTTACCAGTGGCTACCTGAGTATTACTTTCATCCTGCACCTTCCAACCCTGAAGGACATATCCGTGGGGGTCGGTAAGGTAACCGTCTTTATCAAAACGGAAGTTACCTGCTCTGGTGTAGTATGAGGTCTCTTCATCCTTAGGCGAGACGATGAAAAATCCGTCACCACCGATAGCGAGGTCGGTAGACTCAGAAGTTGTTTCAAATGACCCCTGAGCAAAGTCGGCATATATTGCCCCCACCTGTACGCCTCGTCCAACCTGTGCGATACCGGTTGCAGTAGACATATCCTGGCTGATGGCATCTTCGAAGTGCATTTTTGCACTCTTGAAACCGACTGTGTTTACGTTTGCAATGTTATTACCAAGCACGGACATTTTGTCACCGTGTGCCTGCAAACCTGTGATTCCTGAGAATAGTGATGCTGATAAACCCATTAGAACCTCCTAAAGTCCTGTTGACTCGCGAACTTTTCCTTACCCCTTAAGCCGGGGCCATGCCGTTGGCCTGATTAGCTCTCAGAGGATTCGCCATTACCTGACGATTCGGAAACATTCGTCGGACTTACTACTTCCTTAATGTTGAGGAAGTTGATGTAGCGACCGTCTTTGAGGTGCAGGAACTGCTGTCCTCCTTCGGAAACAACTCCGGAGACTTCACCACTAACTTCCGTCTTAACCATTACCGGTTTACCGCTTGCGTCTTCCGCCGCCATAGCGATGGTGTAAACACCGTCCGGTAGATCTTTGTCTGCCCAGTTCTTTCCGTCCCATTCGAACTCGTAGGTCCCTTCAGCCTTCGAGCCGAGCTGAACAGTGCGGACAAGGTTTTTATTGTTGTCGTAAATATTAATGAACGCGTTTGCCACAGGTTCGCCGAGACCGTAAAAAATCTTACTGATCTTATCGCCTTCGCGGCTGATGGAATAACCTTCCGCCTTTACATCCTTGCCGATGAAACCAACCGCAGAAACCATCTGTTCCTGAGCGTTGTTGCCAATCATGGTCTTCATGGATGAGTTCAGCTGAGTGAGCTGTTCAAGGCTGGAGAACTGTGTCATCTGCGCCATGTACTCTTTATCTTCCATGGGGTTTGCCGGGTCCTGATTCTGCATCTGGGTCAGCAGGAGCTTAAGGAAATCATCCTGCCCCAACTGTTTTTTATGCGTTGGCTGGTTGCTTGCTGCCATATCGGCTTCTGCTCTGCCAAGAATGTTACCGAACCCTACGTATCCCATGACTACACCTCTTAATTTTGACTAAGCGGACATATAGTTTTGTTAAGCAACTATATAAAGACCGCTCTGGGAAATTTGTGCCTTATGCTGTACATTTTGCATTTCCCGGGCCAAAGAGGTTCCTTCCTGTCTTAAAGTCTGCCAACGCTTACGCATTTCGGACATCATTTCCTGATATTGCGCTGTGTTATGATCTTCAGCATTTTTCCACGAAGAGTCAGTTTGACCATCTGCAATGCCGGTCTGGACTTCAAGTTTTTCTACTTTGAGGCCCTGCTCTTCCAGAGCCTGCTTCACAACTTCGAGCTGCTCGGCAATAACTTTCGCGGTATCCGGATTTTCAGCCCTGATTGTGGCTTGCACGTCCTTATTCTTGACCTGCAACATCACATTAACAGTACCGAGATCATGAGGGTTGA
>DDLU01000024.1 GCA_002340305.1 Desulfovibrio sp. UBA2564 | reverse complement strand
AAACAGACAACCCGGCAAATTCCGCTTTCCGGCTCAACTCTAAAAAGACCAGCCTCATCGCAAAAACCGGCAACAGATTCATGGAGCAGGGCCGGGAAGTCGTTATCGAAAATAAATACGTCTGTGTAGTCAGGGTTGTTTGCGCCTTGGTTACGGGTGTTTCCGGGGCAGAGGTAACATTTGTCATCGTATTGCGGCAGTGTGTTCCGGGAAGGTTTTTCCTGTTTTCCCTGCCACGGACGTTTGGTGCGGTGCGGGGAAACGAGTACCCATTCCCCTGTCAGGGGGTTAAATCTCTTGTGAGGGTAGTCTTCAAAATTATTGCTCATTTTTTTATTCCCTGCTCCGGGTTCTGCAAACGATTGTGCAAACGTAACCGCAAACGTTTTCGGAAATGTATCCTTTGGAGGCTTATCTTGTCAATAAACCATAACAGAAATACGTTTGAGTTGTTTTTTTGGGATTAACCCGTCAGAGAAACAACTATTTTCTGTTATATTTTTTTTGTTCTAACATGCGGAAAATATTGCCTATTGAGACAGGGATAAAATTTGTTTAGAGTGTTTTACAGCTAACTGGGCGAAATTCATTTTCGCCATTTTCTCCAAAAAACAGCGTGATTTTTTTTGATTTCAGTCAAGTTCGAATACGTTTCCCGTATTTACGGCATGAACTTACTTTGAAAACTCAGCCTCGCGCAGATTTGTGAGTAAAGGATCGGAGTCTTTATTATTCGGCAAGACGAAAAAAAAGTTTTGCCGTTAAGACATTGGTTTAACTTGATTAAGTTAATTTTTATTAATTTTTCTCAAGTTTTGATTAAGATGATGGGGATGTTTCGCGTTTTTCCTACGTATACAGTTGTAAGAATGCCCATGGAGGCAATCAGCCTGTTAAGATGAAGGGAAAATGTTAAGAAGCATTAAAAAAAGACGTCGGGTGATTGTTTTGAGCTTGGAACATAAATCTATAGTGGACATTGTTGAAAGATGTATCGAAGGAGATAGTTCCTCCTGGAGTACTTTTGTAGAAAAATATTCCGGGATAATTTGTTTTACTGTCAATAATACATTGAAGAGTAAACTCAAGTACTACTCTCCGCAGCATGTTGATGACATCTGCCAAAATGTTTTTCTGCGCCTTGTGCAGAATGATAAATGTCTGTTAAAGAAATATGATCCTAAGAAAGCTAAAGTAACCACTTGGTTAATGGTCATCTCACGAAGTGTGACCATGGATTTTTTAAGGAAAGGGGTATACTGTTTGGCCCCTCTGGACGATTTTATCAATGAGCTTCAAGCTCCTGTCGATCCGGTCCATGAAGGATTGGATATTCCGGAGCAGCTGCTTTCGCCCCGTCAGAAGCTTATAGTTAAGCTTTACTTTGAAGATGGGCTTGATATTTCAGAAATTTCCGAGTTCATCGGAATTAAGGAGCAGTCGGTTAGAAGTGCTAAACACAAGGCACTGATCAAGCTGCGCTCCTACCACGGTGTCAGTGGGGAGTCTTATGCCCTGACCCGTTAATGGGAAGCCTTCAAAATCATGGATATGGTTTTGACTCTGGAATAAACAGGATTTTATTTTAGGGCTTACCCGCCAGCATGCACTCAAGGAGAGGGCATACAACACTGCCGGTGCACGGACGGATCGGCAGACAAAAACAACCAAGAGGTGTTCCATGGACGGAACCGGACACGATCATTGCAATCGTACAGAGAAGGACCTGCCTTTCGGCCCGACTCCCGATTGCCCTGAAATTGACGAGATATGTATGTATCTTGAGGGAATTGCTACTGATGAGCTGACCAGTAGACTTGAGGCCCATTTCGCAGAGTGCCGTGCTTGCAGAAAAGCGGTAATCGAAATGAGGCGGAACCTTAAAGGAGCGGTAGTTGCCCCTTTCGGCTGCCACTGCATTGAAAAAGCCAAGGAGCTTGTTCAAGAAGAAGATTTTGAAAACGATAATGACCGGGAGTACAAGGCCATGGCGTGATAGAAAGACCTCCCCGACCCACTTCCTCTCACGTCTGCACAATCAGGAAACAGCCACCCCTTCATCGGCTGTGCTCCCTGATAGCCTTGTTCATGCCGAATCCCGGCCATAGGCTGATTGCCTCCTTGAGGCGCATCAACTTGTCCTGCGTATCTCGCGTCGGACCCAAGCTGTTGTGCAGAACAGGAGGAAACCATGATCGATACCACTACTTATTTAAATAATGTAAATAAAAACGCTAAACCCAAAACTCCCAGCAAAGATCTCAATAAAGACGCTTTCCTGAAGCTTTTCGTAACCCAGCTTAAAAATCAGGATCCCGTCAATCCCATGGACAACAAGGAACAGCTTGCTCAGCTGGCCCAGTTTTCCACCGTTGAAAGACTCACCAATATTTCCAATGCAATGGATGGTCTGTCCAAGACTGTTAAAACCGTTATCGGGCTGAATGCAACCGGATACATCGGTAAAACCGTCATGGCTAAAGGCATCAGTGTATCCAAAAAAGGTTCGGAAGTTACTTCCGCGTCTATCTCTCTCCCTGCCGCTTGCAAGTCTGTTTATGTGGATATTTTCGATAAAAAAGGAGCCCTCGTCCGCTCTGTTGAAATGGGCAGTAAGGATGCTGGGAAATTTGATTTCAAATGGGACGGTAAAGATAAAAACGGTAAATCCGTTGCTGACAACCAGTATAGAATTGTAGTCCGCGCGGAATCTCCCTCAGGCAAAAAAGTGCTCGCCGGTATTGAAGTCTCCGGAAAGGTCAAAGCCGTAAACACGGCTGGCGGCCAGAATATTCTGGAACTCGAAGACGGCCGTAAGGTGCTGTTGTCCAACGTGACAAGAGTTGTTGCTTAACCACTTTTTTAATCAAGGAGATTCTCATGGGCTTAAAGAGTTCAATGTACAACGGTATCAGCGGTATTCGTGCTCACAGCCAGGCTATGGGCATTATCGGTAACAACCTTGCCAACGGTAACACCATCGGTTTTAAAGGCGCGCGCACATCATTTGAAGATTCATTTTACAGTGCAGTCAATACCGGAGCAGGTGTCGGACAGGTCGGTCACGGTGTAGGAATTGCTTCTATTTACGGTGATTTTAAACAGGGACCGTTTGAGCCTTCTTCCGAGGCAACAAACGTGGCTATCGGCGGCAAAGGTTTCTTCACTGTCCGCCATCCCGATAATGACGCAACGATGTACACCCGCGCCGGGAACTTTATTTTTAATAAACAGGGGGTGCTGACCGACCCGCACGGTTATGTTGTGCAGGGCTGGAAAGTTAATCCCAACTCCGAAAGTGGTAAGCCGGACACCATCGGCACACCTGTAGACATCAAGCTGGACCGCTTCCAGTCTCCCCCGGTTCGTACTTCCGAAATCGCCATGAACGTCAACCTCAGCTCAAAGGCCGAGGATAAATGTGATGTTACCGGGCAGCCTTTCTTCTCATTGCATCAGACTTGGGACGGCACCAAAAAACCGCCTATCCCGGCAGACCGTTACGCTTTCCAGAACACCATCAAAACATTTGATGAAAGTGGAACATCCCACGACCTGACCATCTACTTTGACCCGGTCAAAGAAGCTTCCGTAACCAAGGACGCTGCAGGTAACCGTATTTACGAATTTATCGTAACCGTGCCACCCAATGAGGACGGGCGAACACTCGGCGGTACTGCTGTTAAAACCACTTCCGCCGCCGGATTGCTTATGACCGGGACCATGACTTTCAACCCGCGTGGGGAAATGATCGGTATGAGTGCTTTCTCACTTAAAGGTGCTCCTGCCGGCAGCCTTAAAGATCTCAGTAACTGGACTCCGTCTCCCATGTCTGATTCCGGTAAGCCGATTTTTACCGCTAACTTCCTTGGTAAGGCTAACGCAAATCTTGCTACTGATGCGGATGCCAACCCTATCACCCTTGATTTTGGATTGACCAACGGCAGTAACCCGCCTACCTGGAGTTCCCCGACCCCGGCTGATGCATC
Organism: Desulfovibrio sp. UBA2564; assembly: GCA_002340305.1. GTDB lineage: Bacteria > Desulfobacterota > Desulfovibrionia > Desulfovibrionales > Desulfovibrionaceae > Maridesulfovibrio. The sequence continues at coordinate 508 of DDLU01000024.1, read as the reverse complement.
GGCTCTGGGCTCAAACCTGTCGCTGGTGCCCAATTTCAGTTCCCCAAAACGGAGTGCTTCATACTCAACTTCCTACGATACCGGGAATGCCCGTAACTCCCAGTCTCAGAACGGATACGGTGCAGGTTTTCTGCAAGCCGTTGAAGTAGACCGCGACGGTGTTGTCACCGGACGTTACTCCAATGGTCAGGTTCTCGATCTCTATGTGCTCACTCTCGCCAACTTCAACAACCAGTACGGATTGCGGCGCGAAGGAGGAAACCTTTTCTCCAAGACCCGCGATTCGGGTCCGGCCCTGACCGGGCGGGCCGGAACAGGTCCGCTGGGTTCCATTGCATCCAACAAATTGGAGCAATCCAACGTGGATGTGGGGGATGAGATGGTCAAATTGATCACCACCCAGCGCGGCTTTCAGGCCAACAGTAAGGCGATCACCACAGCTGACCAGCTGCTTGGCGAACTTATCCAGTTGAAGAGATAATTTTTGAATGCCTCCGGCGGCTGGGGA
>DDLU01000021.1 GCA_002340305.1 Desulfovibrio sp. UBA2564 | reverse complement strand
GAGCTACGTTGGCTTGTTGTTGGGAATTTCTTTAGCTTAGCACACATTTCGCGGTCAAGTCCAAAAGGCAAAAAGGCCTTCCGATCAACGGAAGGCCTTTAATTTTATGTTTGTTTAACTCTTAAACCAGCTTTTTCGCTGCTGCAAGAGCCGCATCATAATCAGGTTCTTCGGTGATTTCGTTCAAGTACTGCACATACTGTACAGCACCGGACTTATCCACAACGAAAACTGCGCGGCTTAAGAGACGCAGTTCCTTGATCAAAACACCGTATGCTTTGCCAAAGGAGGAATCTTTGTAGTCAGAAAGAGTCTGAACTGCTTCAACTCCGGCAGCACCGCACCAGCGAGCCTGCGCAAAGGGCAAATCCATGGACAGGGTCAGAATTTTGATATCATCGCCAAGGGATGCAGCTTCATTGTTGAACCTGCGGGTCTCCATGTCGCAAACCGGGGTATCAAGGGAGGGGACAGCACTGATGATCAACACTTTGCCGGAAAAATCAGCCAGAGCTTTAGGAGCAAGGCCGTTGTCGGTCACGTTAAACCCGGGAGCCTTGTCGCCAACCTTAATTTCATCGCCAAGGAGAGTCAGGGGATTGCCCTTAAAGGTGATTATGCCTGTTCTTTCATTCATGATTAAACTCCGTTGATTTAATTTCAGTTGCACATTTGATAGCACAACCAGATATTTCCTACAACAAACATCCGAAATTAATAATCACATCCTAATTCTGTAGCAATGCATCCATTGAAAAATAATCTTCAGCCGCTGAACCACTGTAAGCCTTTGAAAATTTTATGAAATCAATTTTTGTCCAATCCCGGGAACCAAATTTATTTAAGAAAATTCCAACGTTATTCTTATCAATGACACTGAAAATCCTTTTCCTGATCAGCGGACTTCCTCTACCTGCGAAATCATGCCCGTGGTGGTAGTCATACAGCATCACCAAGCCCCAACCGCCGGTCATGAAATGACCGCCGATAGAAAGTGCAAGACTGCCATCTTTGACTGCTTCCAATGCAGGCTTATCCCAATTAATGCCGCCTACAAGGACATCCTTTCCCGGAATTTTACCATTCTTTTTTACACCTTCAATTGCGCCGAGAGCCATGGGATCATTTGCAGCCCAGATCACGTTAACCTTCAGGTCCCTCAGCAAAAATTTGGTCACAAGATCATAGGCTTTATCTTTTCGCCACAGACAATGAATTTTTGGAAGAAAATCTGCGTTAAAATTGTCAGCACGCGCGTATCCCAAGCCTTCATCGCTAAGTAGAGTCGCTTGCGTGGCATAATCACCGGCAATGGGCAACAGTTTGATCTCATTTTCGGGAATGCCGCCTTCCCTGGCTTTGACAGTCAACTCCTTGGCAAGGTTATATCCAGCCCAGCGATTGTCCGGGACTAAGCCTCCGATCCAGTTTCTAAAATTTATACGCGGAGTCCCCATTTCCCTTGCCTGATCACCATAAAATCCCACCAGGAGGGTAAAAGTCTTAACCCCTTTTTTATCCGCATGGGCGATAATTCTTGCCGCAGCCAGTTTTTCATTAACAACTACGAGATAATCCGGAAGATGCTTCCGGTTTAAAATTTCTTCAGCCTTCTTGTGCATCAGGACATGGTTGCGCTCTGCATAAACAATCTCAAGGTCAACGCCGAGATCATCGGCCGCCGCCTGCATAAAAGCACTTACTTCAAGCCAAAACCCTCCAGTCGGGTCAGAAGGATCGGACTTGCCCGGATTGATAAAGACAACTTCCATCCTGTCATTATCAAGTACCTTTTCTGCCACCTCACAAGATCCCTTTGCCGGGATAAAAAAGAGGTAAGTTATCAATAAACATTGAATAAAAAAATACCGCACACGCACCGCCACTGTTCGTTTGACTATATCCCCGACACCTCGAAAATACCTTTATGACGAATAGTAATGAAGGTTACATTATAAAATAAGTAGTGGGCAAATAAAAACTACACTTCAGGAAGCCGGCTTAAAACTTACTAAATATAACAAATATGACATGATAAATGACGACATTAACTTTAAAAAGATATTAGGAGTGACAATAAATAAAATTACCCGTTTAACTTTGGTAATGGCTATAATTTTAATAGGATTTGAAACTGCATCTGCGCAAAACAATTTTAACGCACAAGGCAGCACAATCGTCCCCAATATTTATAGCTGCTATCCTAGACCAGACTATTATTACATACCATACTTCACTGTAACAAATATAACCAGCGAGGAAGTACAATGTAAAATTACAGTATATGATCATGCTGGGAATGACATGACTCAATATAGCAAAATATATACTGGCGGCTCCAGCTGGACAGTTATTTCCAGTGGAACAGGAGAATTCACTCTGCCTGCCCACTCGACGAGAATGTACTCCCTCAAACCAGAGGGGACATCAGTAAGGACAATGGGACACGCGGTAATTGAATGGAAATCGAACGACTTAAAACTTAGAAAAGCACTTGTTGCTGGAATGCTTCTCCAAATGTCAAGTAAAGCAGGTGCTGGAATCGCCATTACCAATATCAACAATGGTCAACCATTCTAATAAAACAATTCCGGGTAAGGTACTCCGCCTTGCCCAATCTCACACTGCATGCAAAACAACTGACAATGCCTTAAAACAAAATTCCACGTCAGCTCCCTCGAACAGCCCTAAATCTTCAATATCCCATGAACTGACCAGCGCACACATCTGTGTCCCTGTAGCAGATTCTCCCGAAACTTCAGCCAGAATTTCGGTCTGCTTGATAGATGTGAGCTTTGCCGGGATACAATTACGCGAGCTTGTGCCAGCCCCCTTTAAAGGGCGTACGGACACCAGCGGGGCCTTAACGGTGGCAGAGGCGGAAACACCGTCTTCAAGATCAAGTTTGTAAAGACTTTCAAGGGTAATGACTGAGCTTATCGTAAACCCTTCAGCAGTTTCGAATTCCACATCTGCCAGCACCCCATCCCGGCGAACAGCACAGACCTGTCCGCTAAAAGTATTTCGGGCACTGGACTTTAGCTCATTTTCCTTTAGAGCCATATGCCGGACAATATTTTTCACGTCTCCCGACGACCAATCCTGATAGACCGCCGAAAGATCGGCTGAAGCCTGCCCAAGAATCTTGCGCACCACTCCAAGCGGAACACCGCTGCGAAGCATTTCCACAGCCCTTGAACGCCGCAACACTGAAGGTGCGCCCATTTTCCGTTTCAGTCCGCATGCTTCTGCCCGCTCATAAAAAATTCTACGCACATAACCGGGATCAAGATTAAAAAGAACCCCCTCAAGTCCACTACCCATCGGACCGTCAATTAAGCCTTTAAGTTCACGGCACACTGATCGCGGAAGCGGAATTTCGCGTTCCTGTCCTTCCCGTCCGAGGTGGATCACGGCTCTTGACAGGTCAATGTCATGGCGTTCATCAAGTCTTAAAATTTCCCCCAACTTGGCCCCGCTATGACGAAGAATAAGAAAAAGACAAAAAGTCCGGGTGCGGGAACGGACGTAATCAGCGCGCGTAGCCCCATCTTTCCAATCACGAAACCCATCCTCAAGGGAGGCAAGTTCCCTACTGTCCAGATGTAAAATATTGTCCGGGACATCAAACACTTCGGCAGGAGCAAGCCTCTCCTCTGTGTTTCGGGTCTTTTGATTTACAGCTCTTATATCTCTCATGTGAAAAGGCCTTCTTGCAGTCACGCTTTTTAAAGAATGCGTGACCAGTTTGAAAATTTAAGTGCTCCCTGCATAAGCATAAGACACTGATAAATCCAATTCAGGAAGACCTCAATTTCAAAATGGAGAATAGACAATGAAACGAATCAGCACTCTCATTCTGTTCCTGTTGCTGACCCTTCCCCTTTCGGCAAATGCCGCCGATCTCATGATCGCACAAGCTGCCAATTTCATGCCCGCCATGAAAGAAATCATCCCCGCTTTCAAAAAATCCAGCGGTCTTGATGTTCAGGCAACCTACACTTCTACCGGAAAGCTATACGCCCAGATCGTTAGTGGCGCACCTTTCGACCTTTTTCTGGCTGCGGATACAAAGCGTCCGCAATTGCTTCTTGATAAAGGCATAGCGGAAACACCTTTTGTTTATGCCAGAGGCAAAGTTGTTTTATGGGCCAAGGATAAAAATAAAATTTCGCATAGTTGGCGGGAGACACTTAGAAAGAAAGATTTCAAAAAAATTGCCATAGCCAACACAGAAACTGCGCCCTACGGCACAGCAGCCATGTCGGCACTGCAAAAGGCAGGGCTGTGGAAGCAGGTAGAGCCGAAACTCGTCTTTGCCCAGACCATTGCCCAGACTTTTCAATTCGCTTCCACCGGAGCAGCTGATGCCGGTTTATGCGCCTATTCATCTATGTTCACCCCCACGGGCAAGCGGGGCAGCTTTGCAGTTATAAACGAAGCCCCTCCTGTCATTCAGGCTGCCTGCATCCTCAAATCATCAGCGCACAGGGAAGAGGTCAAAAAGTTCGTGGATTTCCTTTCCAGCCCTGAAGTGACAGCCATTAAGAAAAAATACGGATACGATTAATGAACCTTTACCCCCTTTATATTTCGGCAAAACTAGCGGTAGCCACCACATTTTTCATTCCGGTGGTTGCCGCGCCGCTAGCTTATATTCTGGCTTTTGTAGATTTCAAAGGTAAAAGTCTGGTTGATGCTGTTGTATCGCTTCCCATGGTGATTCCTCCCACGGTCCTCGGCTTCGGGCTGCTCATTGTGATGGGCCCACAAGGATCGCTGGGAGGACTCTGGAACGATCTGACCGGAGAACGCATGGTCTTCAGCTTTTCAGGAATTTTGCTGGCCTCGCTGGTCTACAATTTACCCTTTGCAGTGCAACCAATGCGCGCGGCATTTGAAAAGCTTGATATCCAGTTGCTGGAAAATGCAGCAGTGCTGGGACTTTCATCTTCAGCAACATTTTTCCGAGTGGTCCTTCCCAACAGCCTGCCCGGGATTGCGGCATCGGCAATGCTTGTTTTTGCCCACAGCCTCGGCGAATTCGGAGTCATCCTCATGGTCGGCGGATCAATTCCCGGCTCTACCAAGGTAGCTTCCATCGCAATTTATGAAGCCGTGGAAGCCATGCGCTACGATGACGCGTTTTACATGTCGCTGGCAATCATTCCGGTCAGCTTTCTGGCCCTGCTAGCCATTAACCGTCTTAACCACATCAGCCGGAGCAGATCATGACCCTGAAAATTAATATCCGCAAACAGCTGCCAAACTTCGCTTTGGATGTAGCCTTGGATTGTAAGCCCGGAAAGCTGACTGCCATTGTCGGTCCTTCCGGGGCCGGGAAAAGTACTTTGGTGCGTATCATCGCAGGACTTGAAAAACCCGATGTCGGCACCATTTCCCTCGGAGAAAGCAGTTGGGTAAATACAGCAACAAACAGCTTCGCCAAGCCGCAACAAAGAGGACTGGGACTTGTTTTTCAGGAGTACACCCTCTTTCCGCATTTAACTGTACGTGAGAATGTAGCTTTTGCCGCCAAGGACAAAAAATATATTCACGGGTTGCTGGAAAAATTCGGAATCTCACATATTGCGGAAAGCAAGCCAGCCAATATCTCCGGCGGAGAACGCCAGCGGGCGGCTTTCTGTCAGGCCCTTGCCCGTGAGCCTGTGCTGCTTCTGCTGGACGAACCTTTCTCTGCGCTGGACATCGTCACTCGTGAAGGACTGCGAAAGAAGTTGCGAGAACTTAAAAGCGGGCTGAACATCCCCATTATCCACGTAACCCACGATCTGGAAGAAGCATACTTTCTGGCTGATTCCATCTTCGCGCTTGAAAACGGTCAGGAGTCACCGCTGTGGCTTGAACGGCAGCAAAAACGCTTCTCTCCTGAGCTGCAGGTAAAGCCCCATCTTTCGCTTGTTGGCAATATGTGATGTCAACTAATTGGTTGTCACAGGTCAACCATAGTTACCAAAAACAATCAAAACCCAGCCGAAATAATCTCAAATTATCCCGGCTGGTTTTCATTCTGCACAGTGAGATTGTAACCCCGCACACCCCTCATGCTGCCTTGTATAATCGGGTTTAAATTCTGCACAGTCAGCTTCTGACACAGTCACAACATTCAACTGTCCCAAAATGACACACACCGCTGGCAAACAGCTTTATATGTGGACTCTCACAGATTAAATCCTAAATCATAGCACCCAAACAAAAGCATGTAAATTTTTTTTTAAATATATTGATCCAGTCTTAAAAATCACTGTCTGACCAAACTCCCGTTTTCATTAATCATATCATTTTGGACCTAATTTTGCTGTAAGTTTTAACCAATTGCAAAGAGTACGTCTTATGCCTTTCAAAACAAGGGCTGCAGGTATTCATTTGGGTATAATAAAGTCCAAACCGCTAATATATTATGCTTGCTTGACTTATCATACCCATTTGGACATATAAAACGCAAAATCATATTGTCTCTTACTGCAATGCTTCCGCGCTGTTTTATGCTCTGAAATTATGTCTCTTTTGATACATCGAAACTCTGCGGAAACTGGAAATTCGAATGATCTCAACACGGAGCCTTTACTCATGATGAAAACTGTTCCTGTGCAGGACGCCATCGGCAATGTCCTCTGCCAAGATATGACCCGCATTGTTCCCGGAGAATTCAAGGGACCCGCCTTTAAAAAAGGACATATCATCACCCCGGAAGATATTCCGGTGCTTTTGGAAATCGGCAAAGAGCATGTTTACATCCTGACCCTCGAAGACGGGCAACTGCACGAGAATGATGCTGCAAGACGCATTGCCAAAGCTGTAGCCGGTCCGGGAATCACCCTGACCGATATTTCTGAAGGCCGCATCAATATGATCGCTTCCCCCGGCCTGCTCTGCATCAACGTGAAAGCCCTGAACCGCATCAACTCCATTGATGAAGTGGTAGTCGCCACCCTGCATAACGGAATCCAAATCACCGAATCCCGCGAAGTTGCCGGAACCCGTGTTGTTCCGCTGATAATCGATGAGAACAAGATCGAACAGGTTGAAGAAATCTGTCGCGACTGTGGCCCCATCGTCAGCGTGAAGCCCTTCCGCAACCTCAAAGTAGGACTGATCACAACCGGAAGCGAAGTCTACCACGGTCGAATTAAAGACAAATTCGGTCCGGTAATCCGCAAGAAATTTTCCCAGCTCAATTCGGAAGTTATCGGTCAGACTTTTGTTAGCGATGATCCCGATATGACCAGCACCGCGATCCTCAAAGCTATTGATGACGGAGCGCAAATGGTGGTGGTCACAGGCGGTATGAGTGTCGATCCCGACGACCAGACCCCCGCATCCATCCGCGCCACAGGTGCTGAAATTGTCACCTATGGCGCACCTACTTTTCCCGGAGTAATGTTCATGCTCGGCTATCTGAACGGTGTTCCAATCGTCGGCCTGCCGGGATGTGTCATGTACTACCGGGCCAGCATTTTTGACCTAATAGTTCCGCGGATTGTGGCTGGCGAACGCCCCACCCGCGCTGAAATCGCCGAACTGGGGCA
>DDLU01000204.1 GCA_002340305.1 Desulfovibrio sp. UBA2564 | reverse complement strand
GGAAGGGTCGTCGCACATTACCATACTGCGACCATGACCCGCCGCTGTTTCGGGCTTGCCGGGACATGGCCTGAAGAGCTTGTGGAGATTCATCCCGCTGATGCTGCCAAGTACAGTATTGTTGACGGTGAATTGGTCGAAGTCAGCTCCCGCCGGGGGATAGTGAAGGCCCGTGCATGGGTTACCGAACGAGTCCGCCGGGGACTGATCTTTATGACATTTCATTTTTCAGAGAGTCCGGCAAACCTGCTGACTACTTCTGCTGCTGATCCGGTGACCGGAACTCCGCAATTAAAAGTCTGCGCTGTTTCTGTCCGTAAATTTAAGGAACCTGAAGACATACAGGTTTCCATATCCATAAAGGAAGAAAGATCATGTCATCCCGTTTAAATTCTTTTATTCTTGCCAGTGCTGCCAAATGCATCGGCTGCCGGGCTTGTGAGCTGGCCTGCGGTGCTGCCCATGTGCAGGGCGGTGTGTCTGTGGGAAGTCTGCAAGGTTCTATTGCTCCCCGGCTTTATCTAACCCGCGTCGAAGAAATTTGTGTTCCGGTGGGCTGTCGTCACTGTGAGGACGCACCTTGCGCCGCAGTCTGTCCCAATGGTGCCATTCAGCGTACGGATTCCGGTGTGCTGGTTGATGAGGAATACTGTGTCGGCTGCAAAACCTGCCTTGCCGCCTGTCCGGTCGGTGCAATGGAAATGGCCCAGATCTGGAAAGACGGTCGTCCCGCATTGCGCAAGGTTGTTGATCCGCAGAATTCTGATACCTTTATCCTTGAACCTGCACTTTTGGCTAGTAAATGTGATCTTTGCCATGAGCGGGAAAACGGACCGGCCTGCGTAGAAGCCTGCCCTAAGGATGCGTTGATTTTGGTGGATCCTATGAAGGTTAAAAAACGCCGTAATATTGAAGCAGCCTTAGCTCTTGCCGGGGTGGATACCAGAACTGATTTTAGATCAGGGGAGGAGCGGTAATGGAAAATCTTACCCAAGTTGTAGCTATTGATCAGGCCGTCTGTACCGGGTGCCGCCGTTGTGCCGAAGTTTGTCCTGTTGATGCAATTATTGGTGCTGAGGGCCAACCGCAAAGCATTGATACTTCCAAGTGTGTGATCTGTGGGCAGTGTGTGCTGGCTTGTTCAGCATTTGTTTCACCATTTGATGATGTTGCGGAAAATCTTCCTGCGATGCGTAAAGAGCGCGGTCTCGATGCTGATGATCAGTCACTGCTTTTTGCTGCCCATTTTCGTAGTGACATTAAACGTGTTTCAGCACTGCTTAGCGATCCGGCTAAGAAATCCATGGTGCAGTGTGCCCCGGCAGTACGTACTTCCATTGCCGAGGAATACGGCCTTGCTCCGGGAACCCTGACTCCGGGACAGCTCGCCGCATCTTTGCGCCGTCTTGGCTTTGATGCTGTCTACGATACAATTTTCGCGGCAGATGTGACCATCATGGAAGAGTCCTCGGAGCTGTTGCAGCGTATTGAGTCCGGCGGACCGCTGCCCATGTTTACTTCCTGTTGTCCGGGTTGGGTGCGTTACATGGAAACCGCATGGCCTGACCTGACCGAGCATCTTTCAAGTTGTAAGTCCCCGCAGCAGATGGCGGGGGCGCTCTTCAAAACTTATGGTGCCGAGATTGCCGGGGTAGGACCGGAGTCCATCGCCAGCGTTGCGGTTATGCCCTGTACAGCCAAAAAACATGAAGCAGCTCGTCCTGAAATGCAGGCCAGTGGGGTGCCGGATGTCGATGCGGTGCTGACCGTGACCGAGCTTGCGGCAATGCTCAAGGCAAAGAATATTGATCTTACCGCCATGCCTGAAGAGGAATTTGACGTTCCCATGGGGCTTTATTCCGGGGCAGGTGTAATTTTCGGGGCTACCGGTGGAGTAATGGAAGCAGCATTGCGTACAGCCATTGCTGTAACCACTGGAAAAGATGTTTCAGAAAGCGGGGTGAAGTTTTTTCCGGCGGGCGAGGGTATCCACAGAGCTTCTGTGGATGTGGCCGGGAAAAACTTCCGGGCTGTTGTTGTTTCCGGTTTGGCAAACGCCGCACCTCTTCTTGAAGATGTGCGGGCCGGAAAAGCCGACTTCGATTTTATGGAAGTCATGTGCTGCCCCGGCGGTTGCGTCGCCGGGGGAGGACAGCCCAAATTACTGCCCGGAGTTGATCGTGCTGATGCAATTGCTAAACGCCGTGGCGGCTTGCACCGTCATGATAAAGAATTGCCTGTACGTGCTTCGCATAAGAATGAGTCCGTTGTGGCTCTTTATGAGAAGTATCTTGGAGAACCGCTCGGTCACAGATCGCATGAACTTCTGCACACCCACTACGGCGACAAGTGCGGGGGACATTAGTCATGAATTCATTTGTTCTGGCTGTTCCTTCCCGATGTATCGGGTGCCGCGCTTGTGAAATCGCTTGCGTGGATGCGCATATGAGTGCGGATATGGGGCAGGCCATGGAAGAAGGGCTGCCTTTCAGTGCCCGTATTTCCGTGGTCCGTGAATCCGGTGTTACCGCACCGATTCAGTGTCGTCAGTGTGAGGATGCCCCATGCGCAAAAGCTTGCCCGGTGGACGCTATCAGCTATAATGGGGAGTCTGTGGTTATTGATGCCAAGCGTTGTTTTGCTTGCAAGGCCTGTTTGGCAGCTTGTCCGTTTGGGGCCATGCAGGTTGGAGTGATCAACGTCGAGCATGAAGCTCCGGTGGCCCATAAATGTGATTTGTGTAGTGGATACCGGGATGCTCCGGCTTGCGTTTCAGTTTGTCCGGCAGGGGCATTGAATGTCTTTTCCACAGAAAAACTGCAAAAATTATCGGCTGGCAAGCGTCGGGGAAATGCTAGCCTGATGGTATTTCAATAAAGTTAACCTCAGGGTTATTACAGTTAGGGCGTTCAGAAGTCTTCAGCCTCGTGGTTGAAGGCTTCCGGCCCCGCTAAAAGCGCGGAGTACAGCAAATTGACCGAACAAGATTCCATATATCGAAGCGTGGTCGAGGACCAGACGGAACTGATTCGCCGTTTTCGTCCTGACGGTCGGCTGACTTTTGTGAACCGGGCATTTTGCCGTTTTTATGGTAAAAGTGCCGAGGTTCTTCTTGCGTCAAAATTTCAGGATCTTTTAGCTCCTGAAGAGCGAGAGGGGATTGCCCGTCAGGTCTTCACATTGAGTCCTGAGACACCGGAAGTCAGAACCGAGCCCAGTTTTACTGATGCCAATGGTGAAGTTCATTATGTTCAGTACGTTACGCGGGCAATATTTGATGAAGAAGGCAATGCAGTCGAATATCAGTCCGTTGGCCGGGATGTTACTGCACAGCGTCAGGCGGAAGCCACTTTGGCGGAAGCACGCTCTGCCATGGAGCGGGCCAGCAGGGTGACAACGTTTGCTGTTATCGGCGGTGGTATTGCCCACGAGATCAACCAGCCGCTTAACGCAATTCGTCTGCTTTCAGCATCGGCTATGCTTTTGGAAGACCGTTCAGAAGCACCCAATAAAGGTGTTGTCCGTTTGCTGAAGAAAATTTCCGGGCAGGTCGATCGCATTGACTCCATTGTCAATCATTTGCGTGAACATCTGCGTAATAACCAGACTGTGACTGGCGAGCTGTGCAACCTTGGCGAGACTGTTCAATCTGCGCTTTCTTTAGTCAACGCCCAGATGATTGCACGGGGGATAACCATGGAGCTTTACGTGGCCCCCGGTATCAAGCCGGTTGCCGGGACCTGTATCAGGTTTGAGGAACTGGTCATGAATCTTACTGCCAATGCCATGCAGGCTCTTGAAGAGACAGACGGTGCCCAGAAAATCATATCCATCAAAGTTGTTCCTATAGGTAGTGATTCTGTGGAACTTAGCGTGGCTGACAACGGTCCCGGTTTTGATCCCAGGTTGGCGGAAGAGCTTTTCGAACCTTTTTATTCAACCAAGTCCCCCGGTTCTTCCATGGGCTTGGGTTTGTCTATTGTGCGCACTATTGTTCAGTCCGCCGGAGGATTTGTTGTTGCGGAAAACCGCCCTGAAGGCGGGGCCGTGTTCCGGGTCGTTCTGCCAATTGTTGAAGAGGGGAGGGAATAGATAAACATGCGTATCCTGCTTGTTGATGATGACGCACCTACCCGTGATTCTTTGGCTGAATATCTGACCTTGCTTGGTCATGCGGTTACGGCGTGCGGGGATGCTGTCGCCGCCTTGAAAGTCTGCCGCAATCACAGTTTTGAGATGGTTCTTTCTGATATCCAGATGCCGGGAAGAACCGGAATAGAATTGGTCCGTGATATCAAGGCACTTTCGTTGACAACTCCTCCCGATGTTGTGCTTTATACCGGACATGCTGACCTTGAGCTTGCCATTGGGGCCTTACGGGCCGGGGCCTATGACTATCTGACCAAGCCTATAAACCTTGATGAACTGGCTGCTATTCTGGATCGTGTTGCCGAGCATCAGGCACTTTTGCATGAAAATGAAAAGCTGACCGATCATTTCGATAAAGTTGTGGCTGAAGCAACCAGTGAAGTGCGCGCTGAACTTTCGCAGTTACGTGAGTTGCTATCCCAACAGGCCGGATTGGATAATATTGGAATTTTTTCCGAGGCAATGTGGGAAGTGGTCAATCAGGCGAGACTCTATCATGAGGACCGTGATTTACCTGTACTCATCCAAGGCGAGACCGGAGTCGGCAAGGATATCGTGGCGAAGCTTATTCATTACGGCGAAGACAGTTCCCGCTCGCAACGTCCCTTTGTGGATATCAACTGCGCGGCTCTTCCGGCGAATCTTTTTGAGAGTGAACTGTTTGGTTACGAGGCTGGTGCTTTTACCGGAAGTGCTACCCGTGGTGCACGGGGAAAGATTGATCTTGCCAAAGGCGGGACTCTTTTTCTGGATGAAATTGGTGAAATTCCGGTCGAATTACAGGCCAAGCTGCTGCGCGTGATTGAGAATAAAAGTTTTTATCGTGTCGGTGGACTGAGCAAAGTAGAGACAAACATCCGCATCATTGCCGCTACCAACGTTGATCTGACCGGGCAAATCGAAAAAGGGCTTTTCCGCAGCGATCTTTATTATCGTTTGCGGGTCGGCAGTATTTTGGTGCCGTCCCTGCGTGAGCGCACTGATGATATCGTTCCGCTGGCACTGCTGTTTCTGAAGGCTTTTGCTGGGAAACGGGGCAAGGCGTTTAGGGATATCAGCCCCGAAGCGGCCATTGTTCTAGAGCACCGTCCATGGGCAGGTAATGTGCGGGAACTTAAAAATGCCATGGAATGGGTTTCTGTTATGCACGATGCACCGGTGCTGATGCCCGAACATTTATCCGGCTTTTTTGAAGGTATGCAGAGACATGCTCCGGTTCGGGACAGAAGTCCTTCTTTGTATAAAGCAAACCAGCCCAAGAAGAAAAGACCCACAGAGCAAGACATAGACGACGCTCTCGCCGCAACTGGCGGCAACAAAACCAAGGCCGCCGCACGATTGGGCATTTCCATTCGCATGCTTTACTACCGACTTGCTGCAAAAGATTAAAATAAAAGTGAATAATATTTCGGCCCGGACCAATATCCGCAAGGCCGGTTTATCGGAGATTTTATGAAACCTGATAGCACAGGATTGCCCGATTTTATTAATGGAGCAAAGATTTGGGAGACAGTTAATTCAACTGCTGAGATCGAACCTGCCCATGTGCACGATATTCTTGCCAAGGCTGCTGAAGCCAAAGGGCTGTCCCTTGAGGAAACCGCTAGCCTTTTGCAGGTCGAAGACCGTGAATTGAACGAAGCGATTTTTGAGACAGCGCGTAAAGTGAAGCAGGGGATTTACGGTAACCGGATGGTCCTTTTTGCTCCGCTTTACATTACCAATGAGTGCAGTAACTGCTGTGCCTACTGCGGCTTCAAAGCCGGCAATAAGGAGCTTCTCCGTCGGACCCTCACTGCCGATGAGATTCGCCGGGAGGTTTCAGTACTGGAAGATCAGGGCCACAAACGCTTGCTGCTGGTTTACGGTGAACATCCCAAATTCGGTGCTGAGTGGATCGCGGAAACAGTACGCAATGTTTATGACACTGTTTCCGAAAAGAGTGGTGAAATCAGGCGGGTAAACATTAATTGTGCACCTCTTGATGTTGATGGTTTCCGTAAATTGCATGATGTCGGCATCGGCACTTACCAGTGTTTTCAGGAAACTTACCATCGTGAAATTTATGCTGCGCTTCATCCCAGTGGGCACAAAAAAGATTTTCTGTGGCGCTTGCATGCCATGCATAGAGCCATGAAAGCCGGTATTGATGATGTGGGCATGGGAACTCTGCTTGGTCTTTATGACTATCGTTTTGATACCATTGCCTTGTTATCTCATGCTGCCGAATTGGAAGACAAATTCGGAGTAGGGCCGCATACCCTGTCCTTTCCGCGTTTAGAACCTGCACTTAATTCTGAAATTGCTTTTAACCCTCCCTTCCCGATTTCAGACGCGCAGTTCAAGCGGTTGGTTGCGGTCCTACGTCTTTCTGTTCCCTACACCGGATTAATTCTCAGTACCCGTGAGAATAAAGATATGCGACGTGAATTGCTTGACCTTGGGGTCTCGCAATTAAGTGCCGGATCAAGAACTTATCCCGGTGCATACAGCGACCCTGATTACGACCGCCCGGATGTGCAGCAATTCTGTATCGGTGATAATCGCAGCCTTGAAGAAGTTATCAGCGAGATTGTCGAGCATGGCTACGTGCCCTCTTGGTGCACCGCCTGTTATCGGGCAGGCAGGACCGGGGAACATTTTATGGAACTGGCAAAAAAAGGATTCATTCAGGAATTCTGTCATCCCAATGCCTTACTTACTTTTAAGGAATACCTGCTTGATTATGCCCATGCTTCCACGCAGGTGAAAGGCAATTCGCTTATCGGCCATGAGCTGGAATGTTTTTCAGAAAAGCGCAGAGGGAAAGTGGCTGAAAAATTGGACAGAATCGATCATGGCGAACGTGATTTGTATCTTTAAATCATGTGCTTAGGAATTTGATTAAAGGGAAGTTATGTTATCCGCCGGTTTAAGTGAATTGAATCTGGACGCTGCTTTGAAGTCCGCACGCCGGGAAATTATCTTTCTCGCTCCCCCTTACGGCAATTTCGGTAAATCTCCGCAGATTTGTTCGGCTTTGGAGGCTGCTCTTACAGCTTCGCAGGGGGCTTCACTTACAGTCCTTTGCCTGCCTGAAATGGGCGGTTTCTTGTGGGCTGATGAGCTGATGAGCCTTCTGCGTCCGGGTATGGATATGTGGGAAAAACAGTTCCAGTTGGATAATTCACGTATTTTTTTGCGTGGCCTAACTCATAAATTCCCCGGACGGGTTTCAGTCTTTGAACTGCGGGATAGACCTAATTTTCCGGTTTTGATCATTGATGATCAGATTTTTTTTGGACATTTTGCTTATAGCGAAGTCCTGACCCCGGATGGATTCTGGTGCAGAGTTGAGGCTCCGGTTGGGGAGCTTTTTGATCAGGTGTCCGCAGGCAGGGAGCCTGCTCTTGCTGCGGATTGTGCAGCTTTTCGGATTATTTCTGAGTGTGCGTTCTTACTTGAACATGCAGTTGCGGTGGATTTGAGATGATGACCCCACAAGAGATTTTAGAAGCCCTTGAAGCCGAGAACGCACAATCTTTATTCGTGCATGCCCGGTTGGTCCGTGATTCCGTATTCGGCAAAGAGGTTTTTCAGCGTGGTGTGGTGGAGTTTTCCAATAATTGCCGCAAGAACTGCCATTATTGTGGGCTACGTTGTTCCAACGCGAACTTGGAACGCTTTGCACTTACTAAAGATGAGATTCTGAGTGCGGTAAATATGGCTGTTGAGTGTGGGCTGGGAACAGTTGTGCTTCAGTCAGGCGAGGATGCTGATTTAGATCCACGGTTTATCGGTGACACCATTGAGTGCATCAAGGAACTCACAGATATCCCGGTTACTTTGTGTCTGGGAGACCATGACCGGGATATATATAAATATTGGCGTGCTTGCGGTGCTGATCGTTATCTTTTGAAGATGGAGACTTTCGATCGCGAGTTGCACGCCCGTTTCCGGCCCGGACAAAGTGTTGCAGGGCGTTTATCCCGGCTCGAGATGCTTTGCAATCTAGGTTATGAGACCGGATCGGGTTTGATTACAGGACTGCCCGGTATGACACCGGAAATCTTAGCCCATGACCTTTATCGCCTGAGCGAACTTCCTTTGGGTATGATTGCTGTCGGCCCGTTTATTCCGCATCCTGATACCTCCTTGGGGCGTAGCCGTTCCGGGTGTGTTGAGGAGTCATTGCGTGCAACAGCACTTTTGCGGATTATGAATCAGGGCGTAAATATTCCGGCAACAAGTGCCTTAGATGCTTTGCTGCCAAATGGCCGGGAGCAGGGGCTTGAGGCTGGTGCCAATGTGGTCATGCCTTCAGTTACCCCGGAATCAGTTCGCTACGAATACAGTATTTATCCCGGTAAGAATTCATCTGCCGGTACTGTTCCGGAAAGTGTAAGCAATTTGCAGCAACGCTTGAAAGCGGCAGGTTATCAGCCCTCTTCTGCGCGGGGAGGCTCTCCCGACCGGGCAGCTAAATTTAAGGATATTTAAAATGAGTGAAAAAGCTCCCAGAGGCGTGCGCATGGTCATTACCCTGCTCGGCAGGCGCAATGCAGGTAAGTCCTCCTTAATCAACGCCCTCTCCGGGCAGGAAATTGCTATCGTTTCTGATCATCCGGGTACAACCACCGATCCGGTCGCCAAGCATTATGAATTGCTGCCGCTTGGTCCGGTTACTTTTTACGATACTGCCGGACTTGATGACGGGGGCGAGCTTGGTGAACTGCGGGTAAAGGCTACGCGTAAGGTTTTATTTCGTACCGATCTGGCTGTGCTCGTTGTGGGAGAGCAGGGGGTTGGTGAGACAGAAAAGAGAGTCTTGCAAACCGTTCGGGAAATGAATCTTCCTCATCTTGTTGTTTTCAACAAGGCTGATATTTCTGAACCTTCACTGGAAGATATTAAATTTTGTTCCGAAAATTCCATTGATTGTCAGGTGGTCTGCGCAGGTTCCGGAAAAGGGGTGGATGACCTTAAAAAAGCAGTAATTAACGCCGCTCCCCGTGAGTTCACAGAAGATCCGGTGTTGGTCAGCGACCTTGCTGGTAAAGGCGATGTAGTTCTTTGTGTTGTTCCTATAGACATGGCAGCTCCCAAGGGGCGTTTGATCCTGCCTCAGGTACAGGTCTTGCGGAACATTCTCGATAGCGATGCCATGGGCATGGTGGTTAAGGAGGATGAGGTTGTTGAAGCATTGGAAAGGCTGCGCACCACTCCCGCATTGGTTGTTACTGACTCACAGGTGGTGATGCAGGTAGCTTCTGATGTTTCGGTTGAAGTCCCTCTGACGACTTTTTCAACTCTTTTTGCCCGTTACAAGGGAGACTTGAATGCTTTGGTTCAAGGTGCGGATGCAATCGATTCCCTGCAAGACGGCGACAGGGTGCTCATGTGTGAAGCATGTTCCCATCATGCAACCGATGATGATATCGGACGGGTAAAAATCCCGAATTGGCTTAAAAAATATACGGGCAAGGATTTGAAATTTGAGATGTACTCCGGGCACGATTTCCCGGATGATCTTGAAGGCTATGCATTGGCAATTCATTGCGGCGGGTGCATGACCA
>DDLU01000085.1 GCA_002340305.1 Desulfovibrio sp. UBA2564 | reverse complement strand
ATCGGGATGTTGCGTGTGAAATGAAGTTTGATAGGGGCATTGATTTTGAGCAGTGTCCAACAAAATACCATGGTAGCACTCCCGTGTTCAATCTGCTAGAATACCGGAAAAATCCCCGACAGTAGTATGCTGTCGGGGATTTTTTTCATTCAGAATCATGCTTGAGCGAAAAGCTCCGCAAGGGACTGAAAAGGATTAGCAGTTATGAACGTCCTTGTTGATGTAGAAACAGAGATCGAAAAGATTGTTGACCATCTGGTCCACAAGGTGGTCCTGTTCCGGGCAGGGCTCTTGAGTGTTCACTGTCTTATTGATGATTTTAGCAAATAATACCGATACAAGTTCATCGTCTTTGTGACTCCAATACTTGGTAGCAGACGCAGCTTTGTTATCAAATCCATGATAATACATACACTCCTCCGTGAGTGGGGACATCGGACGGGCAGAAATTCACCCACCGGTTCATACATTTGCTATCGGCAGTCACCGGCAAACACTTTACATACGATGAATATATTTTTTGAAATACTGCAAACTGCCCGTGGTCGTTGATTAAATCATATAAAATAAATACAAGAGAGGTGTAGGTGTCACAGAGCCTGTTCCCTGATATGATGAGATTCAGTAAATTTTTAATATAAGGTGCTGCTTCCGTGGTGGTACCGGGATGTATCCGATGCGTTTTTCACTTAGACGAAAGATAATTGCCATTGCTTGCGGTGCTGCAATAATTCCTATTTTGGCCATGTCCATCATTACTGATTTACTTGAGGATCGTTTGCAGGACTGCATGAAGGGTGAGGTTCGTACACTTATTGAGTCGCACGTCTCACAGCTGACCGGTGATCTTTATGAAGAATGCCGCACGGCCGATCAGTTGATCTCTGCTGAGACAGAGCGCGCAGCCATGGCCTTGGAGACATTGATGGAAGGCTTAGGCAGAGTGATGATTATGAAAAGGGTATCAGACTGGCCGGTGAACAACCATCGCGCACAGGGTGTGGATGAAGTGACTGTTCCGGTTCTTGCAATAGGGAAAAAAGAATTCACTTATGCCAAACGTAAAGGCAAGCCTCTGCCTATACTGGTTGAGGCAAGCCGTATTTCTGGTGCCTATTGCACAATGTTCCAGAGGTTGAATCCTGAAGGAGATATGCTGGTAGTGGATACCACTGCTCCGGCAGAGCAGCTTAACTGGAAGTTGGGTGATATTTTTTATTCGCTTGGTAATGACGGCAAGGTCGTTTCTGCAATTGATGATGTTCTTTCGGGGCGAATTTCTAAAAGATATGAAAATCCCGATTACGGTACCCGCTACACAATCTACATCCCATTACGCGATCAGGATAATTTTGTAACCGGAATGATGGCTGTGTACATGGATGATGAAATCTTGCAGGTACTCCGCAAATCCATGCTCAAGACTTCCATCGGTAAGACCGGATACATCTGGGTTATCGGCACTAAGGGCGAGAGCAAAGGCCACTATATTGTCTCAAATTCAGCCAAAAATGACGGACTGAACGTAGATTCTGTTGGCGGGAGGGATGGTTTTGTGCACGAGTTGATCGCTCAGGCTAAAGAAGCTGGAGAGGGTAAGCTCAGCAGTAAGACCTATGTCTGGAGAACCGGGATGGATGATGAAGGCCGGGACAAACTTTCAGTTTTTACCTATTTCAAACCTTGGGGCTGGGTAATCGGTGCCGGGGTTTATCTTGATGAATATCAGGGGATCACAAATCGTTTGACCGGGGTCCTTGATTACCTTGTTGAATGGTTGAGCATTACCGGCTTGGTCCTTTTGGGTATTACTCTTGTGGTTTCTTTTTATGCCAGTGGTTTGATAGCCACTCCGGTCAGCCACATGGTTGATCTGGTCAAAATTATCGCTTCCGGTGATCTGCATCAGGCCCGCGAGACTATAGCTGCTGTTGACGAGTCCTGCCCCAATGCCCGCAAGGCAGTCAGCAATGCTGATCACCCGGAAATGCTTGATGAGACCGGGCAGCTGTATCTGGCGGTCAAAGGTATGGTCGATAATCTTTACTCGTTGATCGGTCAGGTTCAGCGTTCCGGTATTCAGGTGACAACATCTTCGACTGAGATTGCGGCTTCTGCCCGTCAGCTTGAGGTCACCGTCAGTCAGCAGGCCACAGCCACTACTCAGATAAGTGCAACCAGTGCCGAAATTTCCGCTAACTCAGGTGAACTTGCCGGGGCCATGCACCATGTAAATGATGCTGCATCCACTATGGATAATCTGGCTTTCGAAGGTCAGGATGGGCTCAAGACCATGATCAGGATCATGGATGATTTAAGGGGGGCCACACTGGTCATAACTAGCAAGTTGGACGAGATTAACGATCGGGCAAATGCCATTGAAGGTATCGTTAATACTATCACCAAGGTTGCTGACCGCACCAACCTGCTTTCTCTTAATGCTGCCATTGAGGCTGAGAAGGCCGGGAAATTCGGGCAGGGATTTTCTGTGGTTGCAGCCGAGATCAGGCGGCTTGCAGATCAGACTTCTGTCGCTGCCCTGGAGATTGAAGACATGATCGGCAACATGCGCAGTTCTGTTGATTCCGGTGTGGATGAGATGGATAAGTTTGCTTCCGATGTTCGTTTCGGTGCAGAAAAGGCAGGCAAGCTGGGCAAGAAGCTTGAAGGTATTATGACCGGAGTACGTGAACTTAATCCGCGTATTGAACAGGTCAATGACGGAATGACCGCGCAGGCTGAAGGTGCCGGGCAGATTAGCGAAGCCATGTCCCAGCTTTCCGAAACAGCCTCCGATACTTCGGATGCTCTTTCTGAATTTAACAGGGCCACATCCCAACTCAATGAAGCAGTGCAGGGCTTGCGCAGCGAAGTCTCCCGCTTCAAGGTGAGTGAATAAAGATGTTGGTACTTACCTTCAGGATTGGTGAATACGTTTACGGGCTTGAGGCCGGAACCGTGGTGGAGGTTGTGCCGCCTACTGTGTGTAAGGAACTGCCCCGGTCGCCTGATTACGTGAAAGGACTTTTCAACTATCGGGGTAAAGTTACTCCGGTAGTGGATTTGTCTATGCTTGCCACTGACGTTCCCTGTGCCTCGCGCATGTCTACCCGGATAATTCTTATTGATCTGGCGGATCTTGATTCAGGGGAAGAGCGCGGAGAACAATTTTTAGGTCTCTTGGCTGAGAATATTACCGAGACACTGAAAGTGGCGGATTCGGATTTTGAAGAATCAGGTCTGGAAATTCCCGATGCACCGTGGCTGGGCCGTGTGGTCCGGGGCAACGATTGTATGTTGCAGCTGCTTAAGCCGCAGAGGCTGCTTAGCGATGATTTGCGCAAGGTTCTTTTTCCTAAAGATGATTCGGGACAAGCTCAGGGGTAGTGCATGAATCTTGAACCGTTCCTGAAAATTCTTAATCGGGCCATGGGCTTGGCCCCCGATTCTTTAGCCCGTTCCGGTATAGAGATGGCGGTGAAATCCCGTATGCGTGAGGCCGGGACAAACGAAAACAGCTATCTCAGTCTATTGCGGACAAGTGACGGTGAGCTGGCGGAGTTGGTTGAAGAGATAGTGGTCCCGGAAACATGGTTTTTCAGGGACAGCAAGCCGTTTGAGTTGCTTTTTGATACGGTTATCGAGTGTAAGTATAATGATTTGCGTGTGCTTAGTGCTCCCTGCTCATCCGGGGAAGAACCTTATTCCATAGCCATGACCCTCATGGGCGCAGGGCTGAATACTTTCCGGGTTGACGGAGTTGATATCAGCGAGCGGGCCTTGATTAAGGCAAGGGCCGGAATTTATAGTGGGAATTCTTTTCGTACAGATTTGCCGAGCTACGCTGAAAGGTGGTTCCGTAAATGCGATCAAGGGCGCATACTTGCTGAGGAAGTCAGGAAATATGTTAATTTTCATTCCGGAAATATCATTGGCGGATGTCTGCCTAACGGCAAATATGATGTGATTTTCTGCCGAAATCTGTTTATTTATCTAGATGATAATTCACGGAAATGTTTGGCGGCATTACTTAGTGAAAAGTTGAAAAATGATGGGCTGCTTTTTGTGGGCCATGCTGAGATTCTTCCGGTTTTTAATGACTGGTTTACTCCGCTCAGGAAGCAGGGAACCTTTGCCTTACGGAAAGGTAAGCGCAAAGTTGCTGATTTGCTCAAGACCTCAGCCAGCCCACAGCCGGAGTGTGCCAGCAAGCCGATTGGAAGCATAAAGAATATTTTAAAGCAAAGAGATTTCAGGCCTACAACATTTTCGAAGCCGGTATTACAGGCTCCTAAAGATGCAGCTGTCGCCGAGGTCAAAAGTAAGGCTGAAAAAGAGTCTAAGAAAATTAGCGGACCGGGTTCTTCTGTAGAAGATATTATGTCTCTTGCAGACCGGGGAAAAACAGCGGAAGCCTTGAATCTGTGTTTCGCCAGTCTTGAGCAGACCGGACCGGACCCTGATTTATTTCACCTTTGCGGGCTATTGCATGAGTCCGGCGGAGATATTTCAACGGCTGAGGAATATTACGGTAAGGCCCTGTTTCTTGAGCCGAACCATATGGAATCGCTGGTGCATCTCGCTCTGCTGCTGGAAAACAGGGGAGACTTGCGCAAGGCTGAAATTATGCGCAACAGGGCCCGTCGGGCTGAAAAAAGAAATGAGGCCGGATAATGATTGAATCCTGCTGGAATACAATAGGTTACGCTGGGGACAGATCCTGCCCGGAGCTTGAGAACTGGAGCCATTGCTACCATTGCCCGAATTTTACCAGTGCCGGACTTTCGCTGCTGGATCGTGAGCCTCCTGAAGGTTACCTGGCTGAAAATACCGAAGCCGTTGCCATTGCCAAAGAGGAAGAGCAGGCTGAAACTTCCGGGGCGGTTGTGTTCAGGATTTCCCGCGAATGGCTGGCCCTTTCATCTCAGGTATTTGTTTCTGTGCTGGAGAAGCGCACCGTGCGCCCTGTTCCGCACCGCAACAGCAGAATGTTTCGCGGCTTGACCAGTTTGCAGGGCCAGATAATTCCGGTTGTATCCGTGCGGGAGTTGCTGGGCCTTGAAAAAGAATACCTGACCGAAGAGGAAAAAGGCTTCCGGGTTTACAGCAGATTCATTTGTGTTGATCGCGGATTCGGACGCTGGATTTTCGCCGTGGATGAAGTGCTTGGTGTTCACCACTATACACCGGATGCACTCATGGATGCCCCGGCAACTGTGGCCAAGGCCCCTGCTGCCTACACACGCGGTCTGTTCGAGTTGGATGAAAAAAGAGTTTCATTGCTGGAAGATGAGCTTCTTTTTGAAGCCTTCAACCGTATTATCAAATAAGGCGGAAATTATGAGCAACAGCCGGACAGGGAGAAGATAAAGTGACGCGAGATATGGCGGATCTTTCCATGCTGGAACTCTTTCGCATGGAGGCGGGCAATCATACCGGGATGCTGGAAGACGGCTTACCCGGATTGGCTGAAGATGTCTCCCCGGAAAAAGTACAGCCCCTAATCCATGCGGCCCATGCCCTAAAAGGTTCGGGTAAGATCGTGGGCTTGGACGAGGCTGTGGACCTTGCCCAGGCCATGGAGACCGTGCTGGACAGATGTTCCGGTTCCGGTGAAGTGCTGCCTGTCTCTTCCATTGATGCTTTGCTGGCTGGCATTCAATTTTTACATTCCCTTGCTGAAGTTGAAGCCGAAGAAATGGACGGCTGGCTGAAAGAAAGGGCTGATGAGCATAAGGCCCTGCTTGCTGAAATTGAATTCCCGAAACAAGTTGATTCCCCGGCTATTGAAGAAGTTGAGATTGCAGAAACTGTAGAGAATGATCCTGTTTTGCAGGAGCAGGAAGAAATCCCTGCTGAAGAAGGTCCCGCCGAAGAAATTTCAGAACCTGAACCTGCGCAGGCAGTACCGCCTAAGCAGGACATTCCCCTAGCCGATCTTTCCATGCTTGATCTGTTCCGCATGGAGGCCGAGAGCCATTCACAGTCTTTGAATGCCGGACTGCTGGAACTGGAAAAGGATCAGGCCCCGGATAAGGTGGAACCGCTTATGCGCGCGGCCCATTCCATGAAAGGCGCGGCCCGTATTGTGGGATTGACTGATGCTGTTGCCCTTGCCCACGCCATGGAAGATTTGCTGGTTGCCTGTCAGAAGGGCGAAACCGTTCTCGGTTCAGGGCAGATTGATTTGCTATTGGCGGCTACGGATATCTACCGCGATGCTTCCCATCTCGACACCGATGCTATTCAAGGTTTTTTCAGCGAACGTAAACCGCTCATGGATCAGATGGAAATGGCCTTGCGCGGTGATGAGAACGCAGCTTCCAAAGTCTGTGACGAAGTTTGCCCCCATGGGATTCCAACTTCTGTTGCCAAGCCGGAGACTGTTGCAGATGTTCAAGTTGAGTCCCAACCTGCCCCGGTTGCTCAAACAGATTCTGCACCGCAGGCCGCTGTTGAAGAAAAGGATGCCCCGGAAATTCCTGCGCCTAGTCAGGGTGTGCGTGCCCCGGAAGATTCTGTGGTCCGAGTTTCTGCCGGGAACCTGAACAGGCTTATGGCCCTTGCCGGGGAAAGCCTTGTCGAGTCCGGCAGATTGGGTGAATTCGCTTCTTCTCTTTTACGTCTGAAAGGCGGACACCGGGATTTAATGAAGATTCTGGAGGAGTCCTGCGAACGCGTTAATCACGGCGAGAATGCTGAGGATGTGGTTAATGAACTTAAAGCTGCGGTGGCCGATTGTCAGGTCATGCTGGTTAAACATATCAATGAGTTCGACCTTTACCGCAGACGTAATGACAATGTTTCCGGCAGGCTTTATCATGAGGTCATTGCCAGCCGTATGCGTCCTTTTTCCGATGGAGGCCGGGGTTTTCCCCGTCTGGTGCGTGATCTGGCCCGTTCGCTCGGCAAGGAAGTTGATTTCATCATTGAAGGTGAAACAACTTCTGTGGACCGCGATATTCTGGATAAGCTGGAAGCTCCCCTCAACCATTTGATCAGGAATGCGGTTGACCACGGCATTGAGATGCCGGATGACCGTGTTGCTGTGGGCAAATCTTCCACTGGTGCAATCAGAGTCATTGCCGGACATCGCGCCGGAATGCTTTTCATTGAAGTCCGTGATGACGGTCAGGGTTTGGACCCGGAACGGATCAGGGCCAAAGTTGTCGAGCGTAAATTGGCTCCGGCGCGTATGGCTGCGGAGATGAGTCGGGCTGAGTTAATGGAATTCCTTTTTCTGCCCGGTTTTTCCACAGCCGGGCAGGTCACGGAGATTTCCGGTCGCGGGGTCGGTCTTGATGTTGTTCATGCCATGGTGCAGGAAGTGGGCGGCACTGTTCGCGCTGACTCCGAACCGGGGCATGGTATGTCTTTTTCCATGCAGCTGCCATTGACCCTTTCGGTGATCCGAACCCTGATGGTTAAGATTGCAGACCAGCCTTATGCTCTCCCATTGAGCCGTATCAGTCGCATTGCATCAATTTTTCCTGAACAGCTGCAACTGGCTGAAGACCGCCAGTATGTCTCATTGGACGGAGCGAACGTGGGCTTGGTTCCTGCTGCCCAGATTTTGGGAGTCAGCTCAAGCCATACAGAAGAGGACGGTCTTAAAGTCGTGGTTATCAGTGACCGTATGAACAGATACGGTCTGGTGGTGGATGACTTCATGGGCGAGCAGGATCTTGTGGTCAGGCCGCTCGATCACCGCTTGGGCAAAGTCCCGGATGTTAATTCCGTGGCTATGATGCCTGACGGTTCTCCGGTATTGATTCTTGATGCTGAAGACCTTGTGCGCTCCATCGACAATCTCCTTTCCGGCGGCAGGCTGGGTAAGGTGGGTATGGAGTCTGCGCAAAGTGGTCCGGTGCAGAAGATTCTGGTGGTGGATGATTCCCTCACCGTACGCGAGGTTGAGCGTAAGCTGCTTGTCAACCACGGTTATGAAGTGGATACGGCAGTTGATGGTCAGGACGGCCTCAATGCTGTTATTTCAAGTGATTATGATCTTGTGGTTACTGACGTGGACATGCCGCGTATGAACGGTCTGGAACTTACCCGCAAGATCAAGGATGACCCGGATCTCAAGTCCATTCCGGTAATGATGGTTTCTTATAAAGATCGCAAGGAAGACAAACTTCGTGGCCTTGAGGCTGGAGCTGATTACTATTTGACCAAGAGTAGTTTTCATGACGAAACCCTGCTTTCGGCTGTTGAAGATCTCATAGGCGGGGCCGGAAAATGAAAATAGGTATTGTAAATGATCAGGCAGTATCAATAGATATTCTCAAGAAGGTTGTCGCTGCTGCCGGGCACGAAGTCGTCTGGACTGCCCACAACGGAGAGAAGGCGGTGGAGAAGTGCTGCGCCCATGT
This sequence comes from Desulfovibrio sp. UBA2564, assembly GCA_002340305.1. Classification (GTDB taxonomy): domain Bacteria; phylum Desulfobacterota; class Desulfovibrionia; order Desulfovibrionales; family Desulfovibrionaceae; genus Maridesulfovibrio. The sequence goes on along the minus strand of DDLU01000085.1, from coordinate 29,462 downwards.
GCCGGACATTGTGCTCATGGATCTGGTTATGCCCGTTCTCGACGGCGCAGGAGCAACACAGGCCATCATGCAGTGCTGCCCCTGCCCCATTCTGGTGGTAACTGCCAGCATAGAAGGTAACTCAACCAAAGTTTTTGAGGCCATGGGGGTAGGTGCACTTGATGTGGTTGCCACTCCCCGTCAGAAGAACGGGGATATTGAAGGCGGAGATGCTCTGCTCTCCAAAATTTCAGTAATCGGCAAATTGCAGGGCAACAAGAAAGAAAAAACAGTGCCCAAGCCCGCCCCGCGAGTAAGAATGGTACCGCCTTTGCTGGCAATCGGCAGTTCCACCGGAGGTCCTTCTGCTTTGGCTACATTGCTGGGTGCTTTGCCGGAAGATTTTCCGGCAGCCATTGCCATTGCCCAGCATGTGGACGGTAATTTTTCAGAGAATCTGGCCCAATGGCTGGACAGTCAGACCGGACTAAAGGTGGAACTTGCCCGTAGCGGTATGGCTATGCAGGCCGGAAAAGTAGTAATTGCTCCCGGTGACCGCCATATGCGAATGGGACCGGGTGGTCTGGTTGAGTTGAGCCGTGGAGCCGGAGAGAATCTTTATGTGCCTTCTGTGGATGTGCTTTTCGAAAGTCTGTGCTGCGCCGGATTTCCTTCAAGTTCAGCGGCGGTGCTGTTGACCGGAATGGGAGCTGACGGGGCTGGGGGAATGCTGAATCTCAGGAATTCCGGTTGGATGACAGTGGCTCAGGATAAGGAGTCCAGTGTGGTCTGGGGGATGCCCGGAGCAGCGGTGAAAATGGATGCGGCGCGTGAAATTTGTTCCATTGATGATATGGCCGGATTGCTGATCAGGCATTTTAAAAAAAGTTTCAGGAGTTAATGATGAGCGAAGGTAAAGAGCATTTGCTCACCGAACACAAGATCAATGTCCTGCTTATTGATGACCAGCCCATGGTTGGTGAGGCTGTGCGGCGTATGCTTGAAGGCGAAGGGGACATTGATTTCCACTTTGTGAGCGACCCGACCAAGGCCATCCCCACTGCTGAAGAGTTGCAGCCCACAGTAATTTTACAGGACCTCGTCATGCCGGATATTGACGGCATGACCATGGTCAAATTTATGCGGGTTAATTCCAAGCTCAAAGATATTCCCCTGATCGTACTTTCCACCAAGGAAGAACCGACCACGAAGGCCGAGGCTTTTGCCCTTGGAGCTAATGACTATCTGGTGAAACTTCCTGACCGCATCGAGCTGCTGGCCCGTATCCGCTACCATTCCAAAGGTTACATCAACCTTTTGCAGAGAAACGAGGCTTACGAGCAGCTGCGTGAAAGCCGTGATGAAATGCGTAAGGAGCTGGCAGTGGCTGCTGACTACGTTACTTCCCTGCTGCCCGCTCCAGTAAAGGAAGGAGATATTCAGGCTGACTGGCGCTTCATACCTTCTGCATCTCTTGGTGGTGACTCCTTTGGCTATCACTGGCTGGATGATGATCATTTTGCCATGTACCTGCTGGATGTGTGTGACCACGGTGTCGGTTCTGCTTTGCTTTCAGTCTCAGCCATGAACGTGCTGCGTTCCCAGACTTTGCCGGACACTGATTTTTTGCAGCCGGATAAGGTTCTGGAAGCGTTGAATGATTCTTTCCAGATGGACCGGCAGAACAACCTCTATTTTACCATGTGGTACGGTGTTTACCGCAAGTCAGACCGTACCCTTATTTATTCCAGCGGGGGGCATCCGCCGGCTTTGCTGATTTCAGAAGGCAAGGCGGAGCAGTTGCGTACACCGGGAATGATTGTCGGCGGTATGCCGGATATGACCTATGTTAGCGAATCTGTCACGGTTAAGCCGGGAGCACGTTTCTTCCTCTACAGTGACGGGGTTTATGAGCTGAAGAAGGTTTCAGATAATAAAATGTGGGAATTTGGTGAATTCTCCGAGTTCATGGAACGAACCGGAGGGGAGCTTGGTAAGCCCATTGATCAACTCATTGATCATACCCGCCAGTTGCAGGGCGGTGAGCTTTATGAAGATGACTTTTCCATGGTGGAGTTTGTTTTTGCTTAAGCCCAGTGCTTACCTTTGTGTTCGAAGACAGGCTTTGCAATTAATCGGGAATTAAAGAGGACTGATAATGACTATCCGCAAACAGTTCATAGCCGGGTGTGTAATTTTCTGCGTAGCCCTGACCGTAGCCATCATGTGGCTGGTATCAGATTACGCCCGCGATACATTAATGGACCAGTATCGTTCCAAGGCTGAGATCATGCTCCACACCATGAAGGCGGTGCGCAAGCATACCGGGTCTGTGATTAGGCCCAAGGCTACTGAAATTCTGCCGGAAAATAAGTTTGTAACCGAGCTTCAGTCCACTTCCTTTGCCGCAAATGGCGTGTTCAGTCGTATTCCCGATCTTTACAGGCATGAATTGAGTTTTAAAACCGCATCCACAAAGCCGCGCAATCCCACTAATCTGGCTACAGACGACGAAGCGCGGATTATCGAAGAACTGGATTCCATGGCCCGTAACGGAAAGCAGCCTTTCATCGGAGAGATACGTAATTTGAACGGCATTGAGTCCTTTATCGTTGCCGAAGGTGAAGCCAACAAGCCGTCCTGCATGGTCTGTCACGGTGATCCCAAAGACGCTCCGCCGTCCATGAAAAGCAGATACCCTGTGGAAAAAGACATGGGCTATTTCCGCAAGCCGGGACGTATTGAATGCGCTATGATATCATCCATTCCGTTGGCAGCTATGGATGCAGCATCCAATCAGGCTCTCGGGGCAGTTCTTTTCACAGGTTGTGTTTTCATTGTCGTGACCCTTGGGTTCCTGCTTTTCGGCCTAAACCTTATTTTCAGCCCGGTTTCCCAGATTACCAACATTGCTAAAGAGATTGCTTCAGGTGATTTGGAAAACGCCAATACTTCCATCCGTAAGATGAAGAATATGGCAGAAGGTAAATTCTTTGCGGGTAGATTTATCAAACCCGGTAATGAAATCGGGAATCTTGTTACTTCTTTTGAGACCATGATTTCAGGACTTTCCGAACTTATCGGTGAAGTACAGTCCTCCGGCGATAATGTTTCGGTGGCTGGAAATAAAATCCGCTCCACTGCCGAGCATATTGATGCCGCAGTTAACCGGCAGGCTGCCTCCACCAACGAAGTAACTGCCACAAGCCGCTTGATCCGCAAAACTTCCAGAGATTTGGTAGAAGTTATGTCTGACGTTGCTGAAAGTGCCAGTGAGTCTGCCCATATGGCTGAGGCTTTGCAGAGTAACATTGAACGCCGTGAACAATCCCTGATCAGGCTTGTTGATTCAACAGACAGTGTTTCATCCCGACTGGCTGCCATCAATGAAAAGGCCAGCCGTATTAACCATATTGTGACCACCATTGCCAGAATTGCAGACCAGACCAACCTGCTCTCTCTCAACGCTGCCATCGAAGCAGAGAAGGCCGGACAGTTCGGTCAGGGTTTCTCTGTTGTAGCCCGTGAGATGCGTAGGCTTGCAGACCAGACCGTCATTGCAGCCGAAGATATTGAACTTATGGTCAGGGACATGCAATCGGCTGTTAGCTCAGGGGTCATGGAGATGGAGACTTTTAACCACGAGGTCCGTTCCAGCGTTGATGAAGTGGAGCAGATGAGTACTGATCTGGGCAGGATTGTCGATCAGGTCCGGGTACTCAAGCCCCGTTTCGTGGATGTTTCCCGTTCTATGGGTGATCAGGCCGACAGTGCAGAGCAGATCAGCGATGCTATGGGTGATCTCAGTGAAACTGCTGCCGGAACCACAGAATACCTTGAAGAATTCAAGCGAACTGTGGCAAGCTTGAACTATACTGTTCAGAGCTTGAGCGGAGCGGTTGACGGTTTCCAGACTGTTGAAGACGGTATCTTCACAGCAACAGATGAAAAAGAAGAGTTAAAACAGGATAAGACTGAACCGGAACCGGAGAATTAACAGAGTTGTAACAGCTCCGCCTTAATCTGTATCATTGTTACAGGTATGGTCCGTCCAAAAGGAGAACATTGTGTCAGTTGAGAAAATACTGGTCGTTGAAGATCATAATGATACTATTGAGTTGTTGAAGTACAATCTGACCTCTTCCGGTTACGGGGTTGTGACCGCCATGGACGGACATAAGGCTCTGGAGCAGGCCGAAAAAGAAAAACCGAATCTGATCCTGCTGGACCTCATGCTTCCCGGCATTGATGGACTTGAAGTCTGCCGCAGGTTGAAGCAGGACGTTAGCACCCAGCACATCCCGGTAGTCATGCTTACTGCCAAGGGTGAGGAAGTGGACCGGGTTGTAGGACTTGAGCTTGGCGTGGATGATTACATTGTTAAACCGTTCAGCCCCCGCGAGCTGGTGCTCAGGGTTAAGGCCGTTCTGCGCCGTAGCGGTGAAGTGCCTGAGACTCGCCGCCCCGGTAAATGGAACCGTGAAGGCCTTTCCGTGGATTTTGAAGCTCACAGAGTTGAATGCGACGGCGAACTTGTGGCCCTGACCGCTACTGAATTCAAGCTCTTTTCCGAATTGTTGCAGCATGAAGGCAAGGTCCGCACCCGTGACCACCTGCTCGATACTGTCTGGGATACCCATTTCGAGGGCTACTCCAGAACTGTTGACACCCACATCCGCAGGTTGCGCCAGAAACTCGGTCCCTATGCAGATTATATCGAGACTGTGCGCGGAGTCGGTTATCGTTTTAAGAATGTAATTTGATCCGCTTCATGTTTTGGTGGTTTGATTTCCCTCCCCAGCAATGCTCCTCTAAATAAAGGTAAGCCGCGTTATGTGGCTGTATGGAAAGTTGTTGATCAGACAATTAAAATAGTTGAGGTACGTTATGTTGGAACTCATGAAAAAGCAGACTACAAAAGGAATTGCTGGTTCCTGAGAAGGATGCTGCAAAGCTCCACAAACTTCTCACGGGATTGTTTGAACTTTCTGAAATCCCCATGCGTGAAGTGAATGAAGAAGGCGAGGCTCTTTTTTCATTCGCAGAAGTTTTTCCTGATCATCACAAAGGAGTTACCGTGCGCGGTTTGCGTTTGCGCGAAGAGCTTACGCAGGCATAGCTCGCCGAAAAGCTGGGCATCAAGCAGCATCATATCTCTGAGATTGAGAACGGCAAGCGTTCAATTTCAATTGAAATGGCTAAGCGGTTGGCAGATGTATTGGTGACTGATTATAAAGTTTTTTTGTAGAAAAAATATTCGGAGCCAAAAATAAAATCCCGGAAGTTTTAAACTTCCGGGATTTTATTTCAGATTGCTTTTTTACTCTTAAGCAGCGGCTTTTTGATGCCGTACTTGGCGAGTTTCTTTTTCATTTTTTGGGTGGAATCCGGTGTTCCGTTATGGCGCACAAACACGCGGTACCATGTTTTGGTTCCGCTTTTACCTGCCTCAACGTAGGAGTCGAGCCCGCTGGAAGTGAGTTTGTTGGCAAAGGATTGCGCCCTTGCATCATCGCCGAAGGATGCGGCCTGGTATACATAGCTGTATTGCGGTGCATCAACTTCCACGGGATTGTCGATTTCCACCGGAGGTTCCGGCTCTGCCTGCTGCACTTGAGCGGTTTTTTCCGCAACCTGTACTTCTTGTTTTTCAGTTTTTGCGGATTCAGCTTTTTTTACAGGAGAGGTTTTCTTTTCAACCTTGGCTTCTTTTTTCGGTTCGGCTTTCTGCGGCTGCACTGGAGGCTCAGGTCTTTTCTTAAGCTGATCGATGTAGTCCAGCTCTTCGGGTTTGAGCACTCCGCCTTTAACCTCACCGGAAGCGTTGTTCTGGCTGGGCAGCATCATGGCGATTTCAGGCACATCCTTTTCTGGCTGATAGCCCCGTCCCAGCAGAATTCCCAACACAAAGAACGCGCACAAGGCCGCAACAGCCCCGGCACACAGCCCGATTATTTCGGGCATGGTGAAGGTAAATGTGTATGTCTTTTCCTGTGCAGGAGCGGACTTCTTTTTTCTGGGTGCAGCCATGTTGGAAACTCCGTTTAGGTTGTTACATACTCTCAGGAGCGGAAACTCCGAGCAGGCTCAGGCCGTTGGCGAGAGTCTGGGCAACGGACTGCAGCAGAACCAGCCTTGCAGCGATTACATCTTCATCAGCGGAAAGGATGTGGTGCATTGAGTAGAACCTGTGCAGTGCGCTGGCGAGGTCACGCAGGTAGAAGCTTATTACGTGCGGGCTCATGTTCTTGCCTGCATTTTCAGCAACATCGGCGAACTGGTCCATGAGTTTCATGAGGTTCAGTTCTTCAGCGTTGGTCAATGCGGAGAGCGGTGCAGCATCAACTGCGGGGATTGCGATGCCCTGATCAGCTGCTTTGCGCATTACGGAGCAGATACGCGCGTGAGCGTACTGTACGTAGTAGACCGGGTTATCCATGGTTTTCTGTTTGACCAGTTCGAGGTCGAAGTCGAGGTGGCTGTCGCTCTTTCTGGAGAGGAACATGAAGCGGGATGCGTCGCGGCCCACTTCGTTAACCACATCTTCGAGAGTTTCAAATTTACCGGCACGGGTGGACATGGCGATCTGCTCTCCGCCGCGCAGCAGGTTAACCAGCTGTACGAGGATTACATCAAGCTGTCCCTTCTTGCCGAGAGCTTCCACTGCGGCCTGCATGCGGGGGATGTAACCGTGGTGGTCTGCGCCCCAGATATCGACAACGAGGTCAAAACCGCGTTTGTATTTGTCATCGTGGTAAGCGATGTCGGAAGCGAAATAGGTCAGGTCTCCGTTGGACTTGCGCAGTACGCGGTCTTTGTCGTCACCCAGTTCGGTGGATTTAAACCAGAGTGCGCCGTCTTCTTCGTAAGCCATGCCGCGTTCTTTAAGGTCGGCAAATGTTTCTTCAACCTTGCCGGCGGAAACGAGGCTCTTTTCGGAGAACCATACATCGTGGCGAACATCAAAGGCAGCGAGGTCTTTTTTGATGCCTTCAAGGATTTCATCTTTACCGTATTCACGGCAGATGGCGACGGCCTCTTCTTCCGCCATATCGAGGATACCGGGATTGCGTTCCAGCACTTCGGCAGCGAGGTCCTTGATGTATTCGCCTTTGTAAAAATCTTCGGGATCAGCAATGTCGCGGCCCTGAGACTGTTGTAGGCGGACCCAGATGGAGTTGCCGAGAATGAGCATCTGGCGGCCGGCATCGTTGACGTAGTATTCAGCTTCAACATCAAATCCGGTGAATTCGAGGATACGCACAAGGCAGTCACCAAGAGCCGCTCCGCGACCGTGACCGATATGCAGCGGTCCGGTGGGGTTGGCGGAAACGTATTCCACCTGAACTTTGGTGCCCTTGCCGATTTCGCTGCGGCCGTATTCCGCGCCTTTATTCAGAACTTCGGGAACCATTGCCTGCCAGAAGGCAGAGGAAAAAGTGAAGTTGAGGAAGCCCGGTCCGGCGATATCAACTTTTTCGATGTATGTGTCTCCGTCCAGACCGGACTGAATCGCTTCCGCAATGGCGCGGGGATTCATCTTGGCCTGTTTGGAGAGCATCATGGCGATGTTTGCGGACATGTCGCCGAATTTTTTATCTTTGGGAGGCTCGATAACTGCCTTCTCCGGCCATTCCCAGCCTTTGGCTTCAAGGATGGAACCGAGAATTTTTTCAAGGTGTTGTTTAGCTTTCATGGTGGATCAAAAATCTCCTTAATAAATTATGATGACAGTCCTGCCGGGTCCGGCATGCTGTTTATCTGTTATGTAGGCATGCTTCGCTTATCATCTTTCGGGGCGGCTTCCAAGTGCTCTGTTTGGATGCAGAAAAATCAGAAGGCTAAGAATGCCGTCTGCTGGCAGATAAGTTTGTGAAAAAACGAATCTACATTGCCTTTTAAATCTAATACAGCAAAATATGGCTCCATACAAAGGAGAATATAAATTGGATGCAGTTATCAGCCGTTTTCAGAGGCTAAGTTATACAATTCCGTGGAACCTCGCATTGTTGAGTTTCGGATCTTTCCTCAGTGCCCTGGCAATCAAGGCGGTCATTATCCCCAATGCTTTTCTGCCCAGCGGTATTGCCGGGCTGGGCCTGCTTGCCTACTATGTTTTTCCACAAATTTCGTCGGGGATGTGGCTTTTTCTGCTTAACATTCCGGTCTTTTTGGTCGGTTGGTTCTTCATCAGTAAAAGATTTTTCTGGTATACCCTGTACGCTATGGTTTCGCTCAGTGTCTTTATTGATCTGGTGCCGTGGACTTTTCCATTTGATGATAAATGGCTGGCAGTACTGGCTGGCGGCGTTGTAATCGGAGTCGGTTCCGGTATCTGCCTTCGTTCACACGGTTCCGGGGGCGGACTGGGAATTTTGCTGGTTCTGGCTCGTGAAAAACTGGGTATCAAGCCCGGTCAGCTTTCCATGGCCTTTAATACCGTGGTGCTGGGAATAGGCACAATCTGGCTCAATTTCAATGATGTTCTTTATTCGCTGGCAATGATATATGTTGCTTCAGCTGCCATGGATGGAGTGCAGGGGCTGTTTAACCAACGTAAACTGGTCCTGATCATCACCACCTTCCCCGAAGATGTTTCCGGGGCGATTATGGCCAAGCTGGGTCGGGGGACAACCCTGCTTAATGCTAAGGGAGGCTATACCCGGCAGGATAAGACGGTTATCATGACCGTGGTCGATTCTTTCAGGCTTAAACGTCTTGAAACAACTATTTTTAAAATTGATCCTAAGGCTTTTGTCATAATCGAATCAACATTCAGCGTACTCGGAAAAGGCTTTTCCGTATCGAGGTAGGTATGAGCAGGACAATCGCGCTTTTAACTGATTTCGGACTGGATGATCCCTACGTAGGGCAGATGAAAGGTGTACTGGCAGAGCAGACACCGGATTCCCGCATTATTGATGTCAGTCATGGTGTGAAGCCGTTCTGCATATCACAGGGTGCATTCTTTCTTGCCGCTGCCATGGAGCATTTTCCAAAGGATACGGTTTTCATCACCGTGGTTGATCCCGGTGTGGGCAGCGCGCGCAGAATTGTCGCTGCCGAATTCGGGGGGCAGATTGTGCTGGCACCGGATAACGGAGTACTTGAGCTTGCTGAGGCCCGTTTCAGCGGAACCATGATTGTTACTGATCTCAGCGAGAGTACCGCAAAAATGCAAAGCTCTGCTACTTTCCATGGCAGGGATATATTCGCTCCGCTGGCGGCATCCCTTGCCTGCGGAACTTCGCTGGAATCTCTTGGTCCGAAGCTGCCGCTACGCGATATTGTGCGTTGCGGGATCAACAAACCTGTCTGGCTGGAAAAGGGGGTTGAAGCGACTATCCTGCACAAAGACCGTTTCGGCAATCTGGTGCTGAATATTCCGGAAACACAGACTCTGCCAGAGCGCATGTGCATCCCTGAAGAGCAGTTACTCTCCGGCAACGATGACGGCTGCGTAAAACGGGTTTGTTGCTATGCCGAGCTGGAAACCGGAGCGACCGGTCTTTTAGCCGGAAGTCAGGGTTATTACGAATTGGCTTTAAATCGCGGCGCAGCCTCGGAAATGCTGGGCCTTGAGCCGGGAGATGTTTTAACTTTGAAGTGGAGTTCCCAGTGCGACCGGGATTAGTAAGAGACATTTTAATTACCCTCGGTTTCATGACCCGCATCGGTCCGGTCATGGAGATTGAGGCTGATGATATCGGGAGCACAGTTAAGTGGACGCCTTTGAGTGGCTTGGTGCTGGGGCTGGTCATCGCCTGCCCGTTCCGGCTGGGTTTGTTTGCCGGGAAATTCTGGATTCAGGCTTGGCTGACCGTTGCGGCTTCGGTTTATCTGACCCGTGGACTGCATTTTGACGGCTTTGCTGATATTTCCGATGGGGCTGGACCTTACCCTGACCCGGAACGGTTCTGGAAAATAATCAAAGACAGTTGCTCCGGTGTATTCGGGGTACTGGCATCAGTGCTCGCAGTGCTGGGGCAGATGGTCTGCTTTTTTTATGTCTATAAGGCAGCGGCTTACGGGGCAGTGGTTTGGATATTCGTGCTCGGCAGGCTGGGAAATGCTCTGATGAGCAGGATCGGCAAGCCTATGGCAAGGCCGGGGCAGGGCAGCTTGTCAATGCGTGGAGCGGACAGTTTCTCCATTGCGGTTGCTGCGCTGACTACGGTACTGGTTGGTGTCTTTGCAGTCAGTCCGGCAGTGCAGTTGCTGTCTTATGTCTTTTGCGCAGGGGGGCTTTTCTTTTTGTTCCGGCTGGCAAAGCGTGTCGGCGGAGTCAACGGTGATTTTCTTGGCGCGGCTGTGGTGCTGGCGGAACTGTCCGGTTTACTGGCATTTTGTGCATTGAATTGATATAACAGCACAAATTTTGTGAGCATGTGGCATTGCATTGGGCGTAATTTCAAATAAGCACAGGAAGCAATATGGACAATTTGCCAACTTTAAAAAAATTCGGCGAACAGCTTGATCTCCTTAAACGTCTTGCCAAAGACGGCAATGAGGAGCAGGTCGATTTTATTGCTCAGAGCATGTATGAAAGTTACGCCTATGCCCGTGACGGATTCCTCTCTCAGGAGGACGCAAATCTTGGTGCGCGCCACGAGCTTTCCGAGAAAGATGAACGCATCAGCCTGCTTGAGGGGAAACTCAAGGAAACATTCAGTGTCTATAATGCTGATTTGCAGCTTTTTGGAAAATTCGGAAAGGCTTTGCAGTATGTAAATGACCTGAAGGCCTTGGACGGTCTTTCAGAAATGCTGGATGGGGTGGCGCGTGAGTTGGGACTGGGCAGGATTGCAGTCGTTCTGGACCGCGAATTATGTCAGGGCATGTCCTGTCCTGATATTCCTACTTTTTATCTTAAGGGCTGCATGCGTTATATTGATGCAACCCTTAGTGATGGTCCCAACCGTGTCTTTTTGGGACCGATTTCGAAGATGATGCGTCCTGATATTTTTTTCGGCGATCCGGAAATGGGACCGGAGCTGGGCGGTTCATGCTTTGCTTTCGGACTGCGCGATAAGTATTCTTCCGGCAGGCTGATCGGTCTTTTTTCCATTCATGATCTTTCGGAAGAACGGTTTCACCCTGATATGGGTACGGACTTTCTTGAGAACTTTTGTAGCTCCGTTGCCTCGACTATTACCGATGTAATCAACCACCAACGCAGTGAATTGCTACGTGTCGATGTGGAACGTATCACCCGTCATGACTTAAAGACTCCGCTAAATGCGGTGATCAATATCCCCCACCTTCTGCTGGACGATGAAAGTGACCCTGAAAAGATTGAGCTGATCAATAATATTCAGGATGCCGGATACCGCATGTTGAGGCTGGTCAACAGATCTTACGATATCTATCGTATGGAGACCGGGGCTTACGTGCTGCGGCCCGAAGATGTAGATTTGCTGCCGATCATCAAACGAATTTCCGGTGATCTGCGTGATATGGTGCGGACCCGTAATAGCGAATTTAAAGTGCTGATTGATGGTAATGACGCTGCTGATGGCGATTCATTTAAGGTGCGTGGAGAGGAGCTTTTGCTTTTTTCCATGCTTTCCAATCTGCTTAAAAACAGCATAGAGGCTACCCCGGTGGGTGAGCCGGTTACGGTGAAGCTCAGCAGTGGTGAATATCCGTGTATTTCAGTGCATAATTTCGGCGAAGTTCCAGCCGAGATTAAAGATCATTTTTTCGAGAAGTATTCCACTGCGGGGAAAATGGGGGGTACCGGATTGGGGACTTATTCCGCCAGCCTGATAGCCAAGGCCCATGAAGGAAGCATCAGCATGGAAAGTGACGTGACCTCAGGTACAACCTTAACAGTTGATTTTAATCCCGAATCAGCGCGGGGAAGAGACGGGCAGCTTGAAGGTGAATTTTGAGCCGGATCCCGGAGTTGATTCAATTGTAAAGTTGCCGTTGTGGTTTTCTGTGATAATAAAATAGGAAACAGAAAGTCCAAGCCCGGTACCGATGCCTTTGGGCTTGGTGGTAAAGAAAGGTTCGAACACTCTTTTGCGAATACTTTCATTCATGCCCGGCCCGTTGTCCGAAACAGAAGTTGCTACGTAATCGCCTTCCTGCCTGATACGGATTTTAATTCTTGGATTTTCGCAATTGCTCTCCTGCATGGCATGGGCTGCATTGCCCAGCAGGTTTAACATGACCTGCTCGATTTCTGTCGGCGCGCAAATTACAAATGGCAGGTCCTCATTATAGTCCTTGATGACTTCAATTTTCCTGAAGTCGTATTTTTTCTTTAGATCATAGTCCTGTTCAGCAAGGGCAATGGCACTATCCGCCAGTTGGTTCAGCTTGCAAGTTGTGCGGTGGACTTCTGTCTTTCGGCTGAAATTGAGCATATTGGCAATGATGCCTGCGGCACGGGTTGCGGATTCCCGTACTCCGGAAATTATTTTATAAATGCCGCGCTGTTCAATGTATTTGTTCATTCCTTCAAGGGAAACCCCCAGCTGATTAGCCAGCTGTTTGTTTTTAGAAAGGCTGGTCATCAATCTACGTTCGATATTCTGGGTTCCCTGAAGTATGCCTCCTAACGGATTGTTGATTTCATGAGCCATTCCGGCAGCGAGTCCGCCAACAGACATCATTTTTTCAGTCTGGACCATCATTTCTTCAATGCGGACATTATCAGTTACATCATCAAGGCGGATAACAGCACCGTCATACCCTTCGCTGATTAAAGGGTAGACAGTGATGTTCTCGTAGCGGGTTTCTCCGTCTATTACACGGGGTACCCTTGTTCTTTGTTCGTTTCGGCCGTTGATAATTTGTTTTTTGGCGGTGGCAATTTCCCTGTCCAGTTGTGGGAATATTGTTGAAAGCTGTTTGCCGCGCACTTCCTCGAAACTTTGGCCGCTGGCTTTGGCTGCCCCTTTGTTCCAAAGCGTAATAGTACCGCCTTCATCCACCCCGACCAGTATGGAGGGCATGGAATCAATGATGTTTCTTTGATGATTGCGCAGTCTGATGAGTTCCCGCTCTACATGCTTATATTCTTTGATTTTAGTTTCAAGCTGGTAGTTGCTTTTAGATAGCTGCCTGTTGCCGTTTTCCAGAGCTTTGAGCAGCTGTTCTTTTTCAGAAATTGCTGATTGTATGGACTCCAGCATCTGGTTGATGACTATGCCTAACTCCCTGATCTCTGTGGGGCCTTCCTGCGGAATTTCTGAAGCCGTTACGCCGCCTTCACGGATGGCCCGTGCGGCGGTGGTTAACTTCATCAGCGGCTGTGCTATCTTGCTGGAAAGAATGACCGCAAGCATAAGGGCCAGAGCCAGTACACCGATAGAAAGCATGATGATTTTTTCTCGTAACTGTATGCCGGGTTTTTCGAGATCATCCATGTACGCTGAGGAACAAATATACCAATCCAATGGCTCAAAATATTTGATGTAAGCTCTTTTGCGAAAAGAAAAGTCTCCTTTATGACGCGGAGGCTTGTCCCAGAGGTATTCCAATACTCCGTCGTTGTGGGCAGCCTCGATAAATTCTAGAAAAATAGGTTCTTTTGTTTGCGGGTTCAAAAGTTTTTCAACGGGAATGTCTTTATAAATAGGATGGATAATCAATTCCGGTTTACCGGAAAACATAAAGGAATAGCCTTTTTGTCCTATTTTAGTCTTTTCAAAGCTTTTACGTAATTCATGAAGCACAGCCTGAATTCTTACGCTAACTTCTTTTTCGATGTCGTCAATGTATACCCCGGCTCCTATGATCCAGCCCCATTCGCTAAAAAGTTGTATGTAGGACAATTTCAGCTGATTTTCACTTAGTCCTTCAAGTAGCGGTTTTGCCCAGAGATATTGGATGAAACCGGAACCGTTTTTTTGTCCGATTTTGTTGAATGCAGCGAAAAGATTTTTATCACTTCCGTCAACTAAATTGAAACGGGGTAAATCAAGAATGGTGCCTTCTAGCTCAGGCATAGTCGGATGCATTATCAGTTGTGGGATAGGCTTCTTTACGTCATTGATCCAAACATAACCGATTCCATTATCATAACGCATGCTACGCAATTGTTGGATGCTTAGTGCTTGGGCTTCTGCTTTTGATAAGATTCCCTGCTTGAATTTATCGTAGTTCAAACGGATTAAATTTATGGCGATTTCTATGATGTTGCGCAGATGTTTTTTTCGGGCATCAATAGCTGCTTGTTCTGAGAAAACAATACTTTGATACTGGATGCTGACTTCCTGATATACAGAATCGACTATGGACTGCGCATGGGCGAACTCAGACTCCATGACCGAGTCTGTTACTGTGCGCTGGGCAAAATAGGTCAATCCGGCTGTGGTCACGATGACCAGACCGGCTGCAAATAGAAGCAGGATTGACTTCGTGGACTTGAACATTTGCCTCCCTGTCCAGAATTTGGGAATCTGGTTCTACGGTTACGAATATAGCACAGTAAAATGAAGTGGTAAATTTATTTGCGGTTCGGGGTGCCGGTGCTTTTTTTAAAGTTCAATGTAAAAGGAGTCCTGCGGTCCGTTCAGCATCTGGAATGATTCCAAACTGATACGAATGATTGAGTTTCCCGGTCCGGAAAAAACGGCGGCGATTGAAGGGGCTGTTTCGGCAATCGCATCTGTAATCATTTTAATTTCAGTTTCGGATGCAACTGGTGAGAACGTTCCTTTTACGGTCAGGGCTTTAATCTTGTGGCGTTTGCCGGGAATTTTACCTTCCCGGTCATCAATTAGCAGGCTTACCTGCGGATTTTGTAACAGGTTTTGCCACTTTTGGCTGCCTTTGCCGCTGACCATGTATATTTCCCGGCAATCCGCTGAGTTGGCATAAGCCATGAGTGAAGTATGCACCCCATCCTTACCCTGAGTGGCGAGGACGAGGATATTCTGTTTACTGATGAGCTCCTGACAGCTTGAGAGTTGCGCGGTGTCGGTCATAGCTTACTCGAAAAGTTTTTTTTGGCCTTCAATGAGGTCATTGATAACCGAAGCATCAGAGAGTGTGGAAGTATCACCAAGGTCATTTTCACCCACGGCAATGCGGCGCAGGATACGGCGCATGATCTTACCGGAGCGGGTCTTGGGTAATCCTTCGGAGAACTGGATGGCCTCGGGGACGGCAATTGGGCTGATCTTTTCGCTGATCCAGTCGCATAATGCCTTACGCATATCATCATCTTCATCAAGGCCGCTGCGCAGGGTCACGTAAGCATAGACCGATTGCCCTTTGACCTCGTGGGGAATACCGACCACAGCGGCTTCGGTCACATCGGGATGGGCAATGAGCGCGGATTCGATTTCGGTTGTGCCCAAGCGGTGACCGGAAACATTAATAACATCATCAAGGCGGCCCATGATCCAGTGAAAGCCGTCTTCATCGATTCTTGCCCCGTCCCCGGTTTCGTAGCTGCCGGGAAAACGTTCAAAGTAAGTTCGGCGGTAACGGGCTTCATCGTTGTGGATAGTGGTTAGCATGCCGGGCCAAGGCCCGGTGATCAGCAGATGTCCGCCCTGGTTGGGGGCTGCTTCGCTGCCGTTACTGTGCACGATTGCAGTCTTAATACCGGGCAGTGCTTTTCCGGTTGATCCGGGCTTGAGTTTATCCACGTAGGGCAGGGGGGAAATAAGTATGGCCCCGGTTTCGGTCTGCCACCATGTATCCAGCAAGGGTAGTTTGCCTTTACCGATATGCTCATGGAACCAGACCCAGACTTCGGGGTTGATAGGTTCGCCCACAGAACCGAGGATTCGCAGGGTGGAGAGGTTATTTTTTTCAGGCCATTGCGATCCTTCTCGCATCAGGGAGCGGATGGCTGTGGGGGTGGTGTAGAAAATGTTCACCCCGTAGCGGTTGATAATTTCCCAGTAGCGGTCCGGGCGGGGGAATGTCGGCACACCTTCAAAGAGCAGGGTGGTGGCACCAAGGGCCAGCGGACCGTAAACAGTATAGCTGTGTCCGGTGATCCAGCCGATATCGGCAGTACACCAATGTACATCTTCTTCTTTGAGGTCGAATACCCACTGGGTGGTGTGGGCTGTGGCGGTCATGTATCCGCCGGTAGTGTGCACGATGCCCTTGGGCTTTCCGGTGGAACCGGAGGTGTGCAGGATGAACAGCGGATCGGTGGAACGCATGGATTCCGCCTTGCAGCAGTCTTCAATGTCCGGGCTGGACATTTCTTCATGCCACCATGTGTCGCGGCCCTCAATAAAATTAATTTCATTTCCGGTGCGTTTGACCATGATGACCTGCTCAACAGAAGGGCACTCGAAAAGAGCTTCGTCCACATTACGTTTCAGGGGAATGGTCTTGCCACCGCGTAATACACCGTCGGCGGTAATTAAAATTGTTGCGTTGCTGTCGATAATTCTGCTTTGCAGGCTGACTGCGGAAAATCCGGCGAAAATTACTGAATGAACTGCCCCGATGCGGGCACAGGCCAGCATTGAGATGACCAGTTCCGGGACCATGGGCAGATAGATAGCTACCCGATCACCCTTGGATACCCCCATCTTTTTGAGCACATTGGCAAAGCGGCAAACTTTGCGGTGCAGCATGTGGTAGGTGAAAACCCGGACTTCTTCTTCCGGTTCGCCCTGCCAGATTAAGGCGGCTTTGTTGCGCCGTCCATTTTCAAGGTGGCGGTCAAGGCAGTTTTCAGCGGCGTTCAGCCTTCCGCCCACAAACCATTTATATTCGTTTTTTTTTGAATTGGATTCGAGAGGAGTTTTGAAATCCCGTTTCCAGTTCAGCAACTTACGGGCCCGTTCTGCCCAGAATTCTTCGGGGTTTTTATCCGCCCTACGGCAGGCTTCTTCGTATTGCTCTGCTGTAAGATTTGAATGTTCCAGCATATTCTTTGGTGGTTCAAAGATTAGTTCTTCGTTCATCAGGTTTTCAATACTGTTCTCACTCATATTTCCCGCTCCGGATCATGAAATTTTATGCTGGTTTGTGTATGCTTCAATTGTTCATATACGCTGTTTCAGCCGGGTTGAACAGGGCAGCGGACCATAAGTACCGACCTCAATGGAATTTTTAGGTTCTGTTGATCGCTTTATGCTTGATATGCAACTTGATCAGCAGGTATGTAATTGGTTGTGGACGGAGAAGCAGCGGAACCCTAACAAGAGGCCTTCATGAGCGTTATCAATCTGGAATATCTTTTTCAGCCCGGATCAGTAGCAGTAATCGGAGCAACCAATGATCCTGCCAATGCGGGGAACATTCTCATGCGCAATCTCATGGGCGGGGGATTTCTCGGCCCGGTTATGCCCGTAAGTACTGATGCCGAAGCCATTTCCGGTGTTTTGACCTATAAGGATGTGGCTGATTTGCCCAAGGTTCCTGACCTTGCTGTTATTTGCCTGCCATTGCAGGAATGTCCGCCGCTTTTGGAAAGGCTCAGCGGTATCGGGGTCAAAGCCTGTGCTTTGATCGGTCCGGGATTCAGTGCCATCCCCGAAAAAGAACGGATCAGATTGCGGGCCGCCCTGCTCCGGGCCGCCAATTCTCCGCAGATGCGTATTCTCGGACCCAAGAGTCTCGGTTTCATTGTTCCGGCTTTGAATCTCAATGCCAGCCTTGCGCCTCTGCCTGCCAAGCCGGGGAAGATAGCTTTTGTCTCCCAGTCGGACAGCTTTATTCCCACGGTTCTGGACTGGGCAGCCACCAACGATATCGGTTTTTCCCATGTGGTTTCACTGGGCAGCCGTATCGACCTGACCTTTGGTGATGTGCTCGATTATCTCGGTTCTGATGCCCAGACCCGTTCCATTCTTCTTTATATTGAGTCCATTAACGATGCCCGTGATTTCATGTCCGCAGCACGTGCTGCTTCGCGCAATAAGCCGGTTCTGGCAATCCGTCCGGGACAGGCTTTGCAGCAGGTTACTCAGGAACTCTCCCGTCTGGATAATGCCATGATCGCCCGTGCCGAGGAGGTCTACGACGTTGCTTTTCGTAGAGCGGGGATGCTGCGGGTGCAGACCATTGACGGTATGTTTGACGCAGCCCAGACCCTTGCCAGTTTGCGTCAGCCCGTACGCGGTAACAGGCTTGCGATTATCGTGAACGGAACCAGTGCGGGACTTACCGCAGCTGACGGCTTGATCCGCAGGGGCGGTAAACTTGCCAAATTATCAGATGAAACCGTTGAAAAGCTGAATACTGTTTTTGAAGGTGAATGGAGCGGCGGTAATCCTGTAACCATCAAATTCGACACTCCCGGGCAGAAATATGTGGATGCGCTCAAAGTGCTCATTAAGGACAAGGGCGTGGATGCCGTGCTGGTGGTCCACGTGCCTTTTGCCGGAATTGCCAGTGCCGAGGTTGCGGAAATCATTGCCAAGGGCTTGAAAAGAGTCCGGCGCATGGTGCTGACTTCATGGCTGGGCTCGGATATGTCGCGTAAGTCGCGTAAGATTTTTTCCGTGCATGGCATTCCCACTTACGAGAGTGCGGATCAGGCTGTGCGAGCTTTCATGTACATGGCAGAGTACCAGCGCAACCAGGAACTGCTTACCGAGACCCCGGATTCTCTGCCTACTGACTTTTTCCCGGATACCACCACTGCCCGCGAGACAGTCCATAAGGCTCTTTCCGAGGGGCGGCAGGAACTTAATGAACCGGAAGCACGCAAGGTCCTTGCAGCCTACGGTTTGCCTGTTGTTGAAACCCGTGTCGCTGTTTCAGCCCGTGAAGCGGTAATTGCCGCTGACGAAATCGGCTGTCCGGTGGCCCTTAAAATCAGGTCCCCGCAGATCAACCAGCCCTATGATGTTGGTGGGGTTGTGCTTGACCTTGAGAGTACTGAAAAGGTCTGGGAAGCGGCGGCGACCATGCTTACCCGCGTCAATCGCCAACGTCCTGATGCTTACATCGAAGGTTTCACAGTCCAGAAAATGGGCCGCAGATTGGGAGCGCATGAACTTTTTATTTCCGCTTCCGCTGATTCCACCTTCGGACCGATCATTCATTTCGGGCATGGCGGCATGACCCGCGAGGTGGTCCGCGATCAGGCTGTTGCCATGGTGCCGCTGAATATGAGTCTTGCGCGGGAGCTGATCAGCAGAACCCGTATTTCAAGGCTTCTTTCCGGTACTCCGACCCAGCCTCCTGCCGATATTGAAGACCTTTGTCTGACTCTGATTCAGGTTTCGCAGTTGTTTATTGATATTCCGCAGATTGTGCATCTGGATATTAACCCGCTTTACGGTGACGATACCGGGGTTCTGGCTCTGGGAGCCAAGATTCTGGTTGCCGAGTGCCGTGAAGATTGTCCGCAGCTGGCAATACGTCCTTACCCGCGTGAGCTTGAGGAATGTGTTGTTCTTCGTGACGGCAGACAGGTTACGCTGAGGCCCATCAGGCCGGAAGATGAGCCGGCCCATTACAAATTTTTGGAGCAGGTTTCGGATGAAGATATGCGGATGCGCTTTTTTGGCGTGGTGCGCAGGGACTTTGACCATAAAGATATGTCCCGCTTCACCCAGATTAACTATGACCGCGAGATGGCTTTCATCGCCACCGCCATGGGCGAGGACGGCATCCCGGAAACCCTCGGTGTTGTGCGTACTTCCACCAAGCCGGATAACTCCGAGGCCGAGTTCGCCATCGTAGTCCGTTCCGATCTTAAGGGAACCGGGCTTGGGTCCATGCTTTTCCATAAGATTATCAGTTACACAAAAGAGCGCGGTACCCATTGGCTGGTGGGCCAGACTCTCTTTGAGAACAAGGCCATGCAGGGTCTTTCCCGCAAATTCGGATTTGAGATCAGCGAAAATTACGATGAAGACCTTGTGGAAATGCGTCTTGATTGCACCAAGCTGAAAGAAGCGGAGTAAATATTGAGTCTTTCTGAAACAGGGCCAAGCCGGCGCAAAACTTTTCTTTTTAATGCCATTAAGTCCCTCTTAGCCGGGGGACTTATTTTCTGGCTGATTTATTCCGGTGGAATCCGCCTTGAGTATCTGAAGGTCTCGCTTGCCCGGATTCCCATGCTTCTTGCGGCCTGTCTGGTCATTGCTTTCGGGATGGGATTGGCTGCTGTGCGTTATGTGGAATTACTTAAGGGAGCGGGACTTCGCATCAGTTTCGGGGATAGTTTTTCTGTCTCCGCGATTATGTATTTTTTCACCCAATGCGTCATGGGATCAGCCAGCGGGGATGTGGCCCGCTATATCTACACCACCCGCATCACCGGACAAGGCGCGCGTGTGGGCGCAGCTATCATTGTGGACCGCATCATAGGTATCATGGGATTATTCCTGCTGGGCGGCTTGGGCATGGCCGTTAACTGGACTCTTGTGGAACATTCACCGGAGTTGCGGATCATTGCTGTCCCGGCTCTTGGGATATTATGCCTGATCTGGCTGAGTGTTTTGCTGGGATTTCTGGCCTTAGTACGCGGGCGTAAATTCGGATTTCTGGCAGGATTGATTTTCCCGGTTTGGGCTTGGCTGCTTTGTGTTTCACGGGCAGGATTTCTTGGCGGCGAAGTCGGTCCGGTTGTTCTCAGTGCGACGCTTGTTTCCCTTGCTGCACCTTTGCTGGCTCCTGAATTTTTGGAAACAGGCTATATTTTCCGTAATTTTTTTAAGGGTTCAAAATTGGGGGAAAAAATTGGAGAAGTGGTTTCAGCTTTGCTGCTTTACCGTAATTCAGCTGGTACTGTTTTTAAAATTGTGGTGCTGACAGCAGTTCAGCATCTTTCGTTTGTCCTCGCCATTTATGCTTTATCCCGGATTCAAAACCTTCCGCTTCTACCCAATTTCAATGAAGTCTTTTTCGCTGCACCGCTTTCTTTTCTTGCCGGGGTAATTCCCGCCCCTGCTGCCGGACTTGGGGTTAACGAAGCGGCTTTTGAAACGCTGCTTTATCTGGGGTCATGCGGATCAGTTACTGCCGGGGCATCTATTTTTCTTATGTATAGAATCTGGACGACGCTGTTCAGTTTGAGCGGTCTTTATTTCATCATGCGCTCTAAAAAATAAAAACCATGTCGGGCTCTTCTGCGAGGTACGGCGTTCCTGCGAAGGCCTTACCCGGGTGAAGGACCGGACATGGTTTTAAGGATTCCGCTTATTCTGCGGCAGTTCCTGACACCCTCCCGATTGATGTCTTGCATATTTGATCGGCCTGTGGGGGAAAAATTTTACACACCCTGTTGAAAGTAATTTATCTGCCTGCCCTTGCATAAACATGCTTGCGGTATGTATGGTCCATTTATTGAGTTCAATAAATTGCAAACGGCGGAGTCTCTAATTGAGGAAATTACTTATACTTTTCATTACTGCATTTCTGTTAAATTCCGCTTGTGCCGTGCTTTGGGCAAAGAATGGAACTTCCGTGCCCGCAGTGGATCAGCAACAGCGCGGGGCGGAACAGTCTCTGGTATTACTGATGGAAGGAAATCTGCGTTTTGTTAAGGGTACCAGTGTTTATCCCAATCAGACTTCCCATCAGCGCAAAGTGCTGGCCTTGCGTGGGCAAAATCCGTTTGCAACAGTGGTTACCGCCTCTGATTCACGGGTAGACCCGGTTCTTATTTTTGACCGTGGACTCGGTGACCTTTTTACCATACGACTCGCCGGAAATGTGGCTGGAAGCGATACTCTGGCATCGGTTGAGTATTCCATGCTGGCACTCGAAACTCCATTACTGGTGGTTATGGGGCATACCTGTTCCACCCTGATCAAAGCTGCAATCGATAAAGTTGAGCTGAAAGGGCATCTGGTCCAGCTTATGGGCAAGCTGGAACCCGCCATCAAGATGACCCGCGTGTTTTACCCTTCGCTTAAGGGCGGAGAATTGGCGGACAAGGTTGCAGAAACCAATGTGCGTCAGGTTATGCGTGAAATTCTGGGCCAATGTCCGGCTATCCTCGCAAAGGTTCGTTCCGGCAAGGCGCAGGTCATGGGCGCAATTTACGATACTGATACCGGCACAGTGCGCTGGCTGGGACCTTAAGTCCGGCGAAGATTAATCCACTTGAATTTCATAAGCCTTGAGTTTGCGGTATAGAGAACTTCTTTCAAGTCCGACAGCTTCGGCAAGCTTGGATACATTTCCTTTGTATTCACGAAGCTTGGCTTCAAGGAACTGGGCTTCAAAATCAGCACGTGCCTTTTTGAAATCCACTTCTCCTTCGGGGAGCGACAATGCCTGCCCGTGGTCTGTTTCAGGTCTTTCAATGCGCGGTCCGTTGGCTATTTCCGGGGGAAGTTTTTCCGGTCCGACTTCCTTGCCGCCGAACATAATCAGCATTCTTTCCACGAAATTTTTCAATTCGCGTACGTTACCGGGCCATGAGTAATGGGTCAGCACTTTGAGTGCCGGATCGGTAAATGTGAGTGGTTTGAAGCCGTGCTGGCGGTTCAGACGGGTGATGAATTCCGCGATGAGTTGCGGGACATCTTCGGAACGTTCGCGTAATGGCGGTACTTCCAGCGGGAAAACTTTCAGCCTGTAATAAAGGTCCTCACGAAAATTTCCGTTCTTGATTTCCTGAAAAAGATCTTTGTTTGTCGCGGCGATGACACGTACATCAACATTAATGGTCTTCCTGCCGCCGACACGTTCAAATCGTTGTTCCTGCAATATGCGCAGGATTTTAGCCTGTGTTTTAAGGCTCATGTCCCCGATCTCATCAAGAAAGAGTGTGCCGTTGTCCGCCAGTTCAAATTTACCTTCCTGTGCTTTTTCAGCTCCGGTGAAGGCTCCTTTTTCATGACCGAACAGTTCCGATTCAATGAGTTCTTCGGGAATTGCCGCACAGTTAACCGCCACAAGAGGTTTATCGGACCGTTGGCTCAGGGAATGAATGGAGCGGGCCACGATTTCTTTTCCTGTTCCGTTCTCTCCGGTGATGAGGACCCATGCATCGGTGGGCGCAACTTGTCCGATTACCTCGCGCATGGAGTCGATGGAGTCAGATTTTCCGGTCAGCTTTGCGGGTTGTTCATTGGCGATACGTGTGCGCAGGGCCTTATTTTCTGATTGCAGACGGGAAAATTCCACGGCTTTTTCCGCAGTGATGACCACTTTTTCAAGGGAGAGCGGTTTTTCAATGAAGTCGAAAGCACCTTTTTTGATGGCGGAAACAGCGGTTTCAATGTTGCCGTGGCCGGAAATCATAACCACGGGCAGCCAGTCCCATTCCTTTTTGATGCGGTCGAGAACTTCAAGACCGTCCATACCCGGAAGCCAGATATCAAGAAAGACAAGATCAGGGCGTTCTTCACCAAGATGGCTCAGGGCTTTTTCTCCAGATTCGGCTTCACTTACCTCAAATCCATCATCTTCAAGGATTCCGCGCAGGGAGTATCTGATGCCGTCTTCATCATCTACAATCAGTATCTTTTTGTTCATCTGTATTTCCGTTTATGTTTCAAAGGAAAAGTCTTCTTCTTCAATTAACTGGGTGCAGGCATCAACAACCTCGGCATCATACGATGTTCCCCGTCCGCGTGCAATTTCCGCCATGGCCTTGGGCAGGCCCAGTGCTGCGCGGTAGGGTCTATGGGAGCTCATTGCTTCGACCACATCAGCCACGGCAATGATCCGCGCTTCTCTTAAAATCTTTTCGCCGCTTAAGCCGTTGGGATAACCTTTGCCATCCATGCGTTCATGATGCTGGAGGACAATCTGGGCTACCGGCCATGGAAAGGATATTCCTTTCAGAATTTCATAGCCGGCTTCACTATGGGTTTTCATCAGGTTCATTTCAAGGTCTGTCAGTCTGGTCGGTTTGGAGAGAATCTCTGCCGGAATGGAAATTTTACCTACATCGTGCAGAACCCCGGCAATTCTGATGCTGTTTATTTCTTCGGAGGAAAGTTCCATTTTTGTAGCGATGCGGCAGGCCAGTTCGGCTACGCGCTGCTGGTGACCGGAAGTGTACGGATCACGCTTTTCAGACATGGCGGTCAGTGAAACAACGGTTTCTTCGAATGTGCGCCGCAGCTGGCTGAGGCTTTCCCGGAGTGCTTCTTCGCTCTTTTTCAACTCGGAAATATCGCGCAGTACAACAACCTTGCCGACAACGTCTTCCTTGTCCTCAATGGCTGAAATATTGATGGATACCGGGATTGTTCCCTGCTGACTTTTGAGAATGGCATCATCGATAATGGAGTCGTTTCCAGATGATAGGGAGACGGCTTCTGCTGTTGCATTTTCAAAAATATTGACTGTTTCATGGAAATACCGGCCGAAGAGGTCGTCAATGCCATTTCCCATGAGTGCGCAAGCGGATTTGTTCATGGATTTGATCCGGCCATGGTGGTCTGTGGTGATTACTGCATCATCAATGCTGTCGAACGTGGTTTTAAGCCAGCGGCGGTTCTCGTTGAGGGTGCTTTCAGCGTGATGTTTATATAGAGCCATTTCAATGGTCAGGCTCAATTCCCGGTCTTCAAAGGGTTTAATGATGTATCCGAAAGGTTCCGTAATTTTGGCCCGTTTCAGCGTATCGTTATCGGCATAAGCAGTCAGGTAGATAATGGGGATGTCATAGACCTTGTTGATAACTGTAGCAGTATCAATGCCATCCATGCTGCCTTCAAGCATGATATCCATGAGGATCAGGTCCGGTGACTTTTCAGCAACAATCTGGATAGCCTGTTCCCCGGAAGTGGCTACTCCGGCAATTTGATATCCGAGAGCCTTGACTCTTCCCTGTATGTCCAGAGAGACAATGGCTTCATCTTCCACAACCAATATGCGGGCCGGAGTTTTGTCACCTGAATTTTTGTCAGAGTAAGAAATCATGTAAATTCCGTTTTTTACTGATCATATGAGTGTATGATTATTTTTGAGATATAAAGACATATTAAACGATATTATAAGTCTGAGGCAAGGTGAGAAATAATATATCAGGTGGGCAGTTCCAGCACAAAGGTGGTTCCGTGGGGTTCTGCGGGTTTAACCCGGATAAATCCACGGTGATCGGTGACAATGGATTTGACGATGGTCAGCCCCAATCCTGTCCCGCTTTTCTTGCTGGAGAAGTAAGGCTCGAACATTCGGGACCGTTCATCAGCAGAAAGTCCGGGACCATTATCCTGCACTTCGACTCTCAGCCAGCCGAGGGTGGCATCATGCATGGCAGTGATTGTGACCGCCGGTGATTCACAGTTATCGAGAGCTTCAGCGGCATTGGTCAGTAGGTTGATCAGGGTGCGGCGCATGGCTTCGCGGTCCAGCTCAAGCTGCGGCAGATCTCCGTCATAATGAAGAGTCCACTCGATATTGCTGTGGCTGTTGCGGTAAAGACTGACTACTTCTTC
This sequence comes from Desulfovibrio sp. UBA2564, assembly GCA_002340305.1. Classification (GTDB taxonomy): domain Bacteria; phylum Desulfobacterota; class Desulfovibrionia; order Desulfovibrionales; family Desulfovibrionaceae; genus Maridesulfovibrio. The sequence goes on along the minus strand of DDLU01000085.1, from coordinate 4,191 downwards.
CAGTAATGGAGAAATGTTATCCGGTCTGAGTCTGACTTCAGGCAATTTGGCGTAGGCGGAAAATTCCTGAACCATCTGTTGCAGGTGTTCAACCTGTGAAATGATCAGGTCGGTACTTTCCCGGAAAACATTATCTTCGATTTCCGGTCCGAATTTGCGTTGTAAGCGCTGGGCTGAAAGTTTGATGGGCGTAAGCGGGTTTTTGATTTCGTGGGCGATACGTCTGGCAACTTCGCGCCATGCCGCAATTCGCTGCATTTTTTCCAGCTCGGTAATGTCTTCAAATACCGCGACAATACCAGTACTCGATTCCCCTGCTTTAAGGGCCACAACGTTAACCAGAAATTTTCTGTGCCTTCCTTCCACGGTCAGGGAAAGCTGTCGCTGCCATTGCGAGAAGGGACTGGTAGCCATGTGTGAGCGGGCTTCGGCAATAAGTGATGCCAGATCACCTTCGGGGAGCAGGGCCAGTGGGTCCTTGCCATGAACAAAACGGGCTTCAATGCCCAGCATCTCTTCAATGGCTGAGTTGACGGTGCTGATCTTCCCTTCTTCGTTAAGCGAGATAACCCCGGCGGTGATGTTGTTAAGTACCGCTTCCATGTAGCGGCCCCTGCGTTCTAATTCCTGATTCTGCTGGGCCAGCCTGTCGTTAGCGGTTTTCAGGCTTTTCTGGCTTTCCTCAAGGTCTTCAGCCATGCGGTTAAAGCTTTGGACCATGAAGCCCAGTTCATCGTCGGAGCGGTCTTCCAGACGTACGGAAAGATCACCTCGTGCAATGCGCTGTGAACCAGCAGCCAATGCCTGAATAGGTGCGGAAAGTTCTTTTGATAGCCGGAACCCGAACCAGATGGAGCCGAGGATGATCAAGAGGGTTGTTACGCCCAAGGTCAGGTAAAGACTCATCTTGAGCGGGTATTTGAGAGTCTTGAGCTGCTTGTATTCATCAAGGCCGCGCACAACGCGGTCGAGCTTGTAAAGCAGCCCCTGTCCGATATTTTCCCCGATGATCAGGAATCCGGTTTTACCTTCATCAACAGGCAGAATGCCGATAACCATGTCATTGCCGGGGATGGGATGAATCGTGGACCAGAAACGGGGATTTTTTTGCATGTCCTCCCAGTCTACTTTGGCGTTGATTTCCGACCACGCCTTGTCCCACGATCCTTGCGAATACCAGTTGATTTTTTTGCGGTCCGGGCGGACTACACCGAGCAGGCCCAGGTCGTATTCGCCCAGCTTTTTACCCAGAAATTTTTTCATGGATTTACCGCCCCATGCGTAGCGGCTTTCCTTAATGGTCCCGAGAATGTTCTCGCCTCGCCGTTCGAGGCCTTCCTGTGCCGAGGCATAGAAAGCCCGTCCCAGTTCAAGGGATTGGACCATGGATTCTTCAACCTGATTTTTGAACCAGTAATCCACGGAAATCTGCACGAACTGCATAGCCATGAAGAACATGAGCAGGGTCGGCACAAGTGAGAGTGACATGAAGGAAAGAACCATGCGCGTTCGCAGCTTGGAACCCAGCACCTTGCGCCGTCGTTCAAGGAGCAGCTTAACCCCGTTACGAACCACGATGAAAAGGACAATAAGCAGCAGGATGAAGTTGAGGTTGAACAGGCCCACGAAAAGGTAGGAGTTTACCCCGATGTACTTGAGCTGCACAAAACCGAGACCTACAAAGATCGACAGGCAGAAAAAAGCGATGTAATATTCGCGTTGTCTGCGTTTGCGCTCTTTTGTGTCCGGGACACTGACTTTGATATTCTGTTCGGTCATGGTGAAATTTATTTAGTAAGTGAAATCAAGTTGGTATGTCGCAGCAGGGATGATGTCCCATGACCAGAAAAAAAGCGTGCTTTTGAGCCATTGCGGCACTTCGGTGCGGTCCAGCCGGACTTTCAGGCGCAGGTTGTAGCGCTCGCCCCGTTGCAGTGTGGACCACGGTCCAAGGTCGAGGACAAAGCTTTTCCATTCTTCACGCAGAAGAATGGACAGGCTTTTGTTCTTCGCGATTTTATCACCCGGTTTTTCCAGCACATATTTATTTGAGAGAGAGTCGAAGTATATTTTATTGCTGTACTTTTTGCCTGCGACCTTTGAGTCCATCCAGATGTTCTTATGTTCAAAAAGGGCGGCATCGCAGACCAGCTTAAGTTTGATGCCGCTTTGCAGGGCATCTTCGACCTGCGTGTCAGCACTGAGTTCAATTCCGAAGCGGGCCATGATGGAACCGGCCTGATTGTCCAGCACCATGTTTTTCAGTTGCAGAGAACTTGCCTGTGCAATGGTGGGAAGGAAAAGAGCGATAAAACCCAACAATAGAAGCATTCCCTTCCAGTTTTTGGTAAGCAGCTGCTTTTGCTGAGTTTGATTTATCATTGATGTTTCCGCTTTCATTAGAAATCTTTTCCTCCGTTTTCCGGGCCTAACGTACCAGCCGCCAATCATTTGTTCAACTCTATGATTGCAGAGTGTTGCAATTAATATGGAACTGTCTTTTCAGATAATAATGTTGTATTAAAAAAGATCAGAGTAATAGCGGAGGTTGCAGAATCAGATGCTTAAAAAAATTAGCGAACAATGGAGCATGCTTAATCGTCCGGGCAAAGCCGGGGTGATAGTGGCTGCATTGCTCATATCTTATACCCTCATCGGTTTTTTCCTTATCCCCCTTACAATTAAAAAAGTTGCCCTTGCGAAGTTGCCTGAAATGCTGAACAGGGAAGTGCGCATTGAGCGGGTTGAGCTTAATCCGTACACCCTGCTCCTTGAAGTTCACGGTTTTGAGATCAGCAAGAAAGAGGGCGATGGCAATCTGTTCGCTTTCAAAACCTTCGATATCAATCTTGATTCTTTTTCCCTATTCAGTTTGTCCTTGATTTTGGATCATATCGAAATTGTGGACCCGGTCATTGATGTTTCCATTTTTCGGGGCGGGAGTAGTATTTCCGACCTTCTCCCCGGGGGCGATGTTGAAGAACAGCCAGAGGTGGAGGGAGTGGAGTCAGAAGAGAATTTCTTTCCCTTTGTTATCCGCGATCTGGACGTAACCAACGGAACATGTCTCATCCACGATAAGGTCCGCAATGTGCAGCACAGGATTTCAGGTTTCGACCTGTTTGTACCTTTCACTTCCTCCCTGTTGCGGGATAACGAGAAACAGGTCCAGCCGACTTTGAACATGGTCGTCAATAATACTCCTTTTGTTATGAAAGGGCATACCCTGCCTTTTAATGAGAGTTTGAAGACTGAGTTCGACTTCTCCATCAAAGATGCCAAGTTGGCGGAATACTGGCCTTATCTGCCTATCTACGAGACCACTGAACTTAAGAACGGTAGTTTCAGTTCCGATCTGGTACTTGCCTTTGAACGGGCAGATACCCTGCTGCCCAGAATGCAGGTCAGTGGTAAGGCCAGGGTTTCCAATTTCGACCTTGCTGCCAGAAAAGGCCCGTCCCTGCTTAAATTTAAAGCCCTTGATATTGATATAGATGAGGTCAGCATCTTACAACGTCTGCTCAAGTTATCTTCTGTCCGTTTGAGTGACCCTTATCTCAAGGTAGTGCTTAAGGAAGACGGCAGTCCGGACCTGCTTGATTACCTTGGCCCTTCCTTTGAAGCCGGTGAGGAATCCAAAAAAGGCGAGGCCGGGGCGGAAGTTGAAGGTGGTCCTGCACTTGCTGCTTTGATCAAAGATTTCAGGCTTGATAACGGGCTGGTGGATTTCACCGACAATGCTTTCGGCAAAGGTTTCAGTAAGCAGATTGGTCCGGTTATGATTCATGCCGGAAATGTTAGCACCGCCGAGAATGCTGCCGGGAACTGGGATTTTCGTATCGGCTCCAACTCGACTGAGATTATCAGCGGTCAGGGCGGTTTGTCTGTTGTGCCGCTGGCATTAAATGGCTCGGTTGCGCTGGAAGATTTGAACCTTCCTGACTATCACGCCTACTTTGATGATCCGTTACCTCTTGATGTTGCAGGCGGTAGAGTCGGCATGGGCAGTGATTTCCAGTTCGGCGAAAAGAATGGAACTGTGCGGCTGGATAATCTCCGTGTAAGTGTGGATTCCCTTGATCTGCAACCCAAAGGCGGCGGCAAGACCCTGATCGGCCTCGGCGGGTTCGTCATGGGTAACGGGACCGTGGATGTGAGCAAGAAATCCGTAGTCATCGATTCCATTGATCT
>DDLU01000305.1 GCA_002340305.1 Desulfovibrio sp. UBA2564 | reverse complement strand
GGGTTCACTGACTGTTAGCCCCAAAATTTGCTTAGTTCATCTACGTGTTCAGTAATACAATTTGCTACAGCCTGCGGGACCAGCTTGGACACATCCTGCCCCTTTTTCCACTCTTCGCGCACCAAAGTGGAACTGATTACAAAATCAAAATCTCCGATTATGTAAATCGACTTTCCGCCGGGAATTTTCCAGACATTCTCAACCGTTTCTTCCGCGCCGGAGAAGAGGCGCTTTAGTTCCTGTGCCATAGTCCCGTAATCAGCCTCTGCCCTGCTAACGGCAACAACATTTGCTAATTCAGGAATATCCTGCCAGTCCTTCCATGACGTGAAAGTTTCGAGCGAATCCTGACCCATGATAAAATATAGTCCAGCATCTGGATAACGACGGACTGCCTCACGTAGTGTATCGATAGTGTAGGTTGGGCCATCTACGGAAATATCAATATCACTAACATCCAATCCTTCGCAATCCTGAACGGCCTTTTCAACCAGTTCATAGCGCAATGCAGCAGGTAACATTTCGCCCTGCTCTTTATGATAAGGATTACCTGCCGGAACCAGCAAAATTTTATCAAGACCAAGACGCTTGCGCACCCCTTCTGCAACATCAATATGCGTAAGATGAACCGGATTAAAGCTACCGCCGAAAAGACCAATTTTCATATTTTGAACCTAAAAAAATTCCCGGCAAAAGATCGCTCTTTTACCGGGATTATTGATCAATTAAAGACTAATTACGTACGTCCCAGTTACCGAGAAGTACGAACTTAGTCGAAGTGAGTTCAGTAGCTCCCATGGGACCGTAGGAATGGAGCTTGGAAGTGGAAATACCAATTTCCGCACCAAGCCCAAGCTGTCCGCCGTCATTAAAACGGGTGGAAGCATTCACGCCAACCATGGATGCATCCACTTCACGGATAAAACGCATAGCTCGAGCGTGATCTTTGGTCAGAATCACTTCACTGTGATTAGAACCGTAACGGGCAATATGATCCTGAGCTTCGTCCTGAGTGGAAACAACTTTCACACAAAGAATCAGGTCCAGATACTCCATGCCCCAATCGTCAAAATCTGCGGCAATAGCTTTAGGTCCAAGCAGAGGCATAGCACGGGGACAACCTTTCAAAGTCACGCCCACTGCACTGAGCAGGGTTCCGAGGGAAGGAAGGATTTCCTTGGAAATATCCTCATGTATGAGCAGACACTCAAGTGAATTGCAGGCTGCCGGCTTCTGAGTCTTGGCATTTTTGATGATGTCCATTGCTTCAGGGATTTCACAATCCTTGTCTACGTAGATGTGGCAAACACCTTTATAGTGCTTAAGAACGGGCATGGTTGCCTGAGAAACAACTGCACGAATAAGCCCTTCACCACCACGCGGGATGACTACGTCGATATATTCATCTAACTTGAGGAGTTCACCAACAGCTTCGCGGTCGGTGACTTCAACCACCTGAACGGCTTCAGCGGGAAGCCCTGCTTTGCCGAGGGCTTTCTGCAGCAGAGATGCAAGTGCAAGATTGGAATGAATCGCTTCTGAACCGCCACGCAAAATGACGGAGTTACCGGCCTTAAGGCAAAGAACTGCGGCATCAACGGTAACGTTGGGGCGGGATTCAAAAATCATCATAATTACACCCAAAGGTATACGCATCTTACCGACCATCATGCCGTTGGGACGACGTTCCATCTTCTCAATTTCACCCACGGGGTCGGCCTGTCCGGCAACCTCGTTGCAGCCCTGGATCATATATTCGAGAACAGACGGGGTAATCTCCAGCCGCTGCAAACGGGCCTGGTCAAGACCGCGCTCTTTTGCTGCATCGAGATCTTTTTTATTTTCCGCAAAAATAAATTCCTTTTCCTGCTCCAACAGAGCAGCCAACTCAATTATAACCGCATTCCTTGCGGTACCGTCAGCGCAGGCTATTTTCCGGGAAGCTTCCTTGGCTTTAACAGCCACTGCTTTCATTGCCTCTGAATAACTCATCATTCCACCTCAAATACATTTATTTTAACTGAAATATCATTTTTTCTGCCCATTGATTCTTTTTGGCTACTAAGGATATTGCAAAAAAGTCAACTACCATTTACCAATGATAGTCACCGGTAAGGGGTTTTGGTGTGAAATATGTGAAATTATTTTTTCTTTTTTCGTCACCTTTTTCAACCCCTTTAACAATTAGTCAAAGTTTACAGGATGTTATTTTAAGCTTTCGTTTTTGACCTTTTTGTCAGACTGCATTATATAGCGCACTTCAACTTTGTATAAAATTTTCATGGAGGCATTCCTTTAAAATGGAAGAACAAAACAACACACAGGACATTCTGAATCAGGTTCACGAATCCACTCCCGACACCCTGCACCCCCTTCTCGACTACATCATTAAAAATGGAAAGATGATTGCAGCCGGTGTAACGGCCATTATTCTTATTGCCGGCGGTGTTTCCGGATTCAAGTACATGAACCAGCAGGAACTGATCAAGGCCCAGAGCGAAATGGGAACCATCCTGATCAAATACAGCGGAGCAAAGGAAGCTGAAGCTCTGGCTGCATTTGAAAAAGGCGCGCCTGCATCCATGAAGCCTGCTGTCCAGCTCGCCCTTGCAAAAGCTTGGATGGACGCTGACAACTACGCTGAAGCAAAGAATGTATGGGGCAGCATCGCTAAAACTTCTCCCAAGCTGGCACCCGTTGCCGGACTAGGACAGGCAAAATGCCTGATGCTCGAAAACAAAGCAGGCGAAGCTGTTACCACTCTGCAGAGCCTCAAAGAAAGCGCAGGAGCAGCATACGCTCCTACTATCAACAGACTTCTGGCTGATGCTGCTGAAAAATCCGGCAACATCCAGCTTGCAATTCAGGCTTATCAGGGTCTGCTGACCAGTGCGCCTCAGGAAGCCTCTTTCTTTGAAATAAAAATCAAAGAACTCAAGGCTAAACTCTAAAATTTAACACAGGCTGATCATAAGTGTACGACTACATTTTGAAAAAGCCACAGGACGGGGCTCCGGCATTAACCATTGGGGCCGGATCCCCGCTGAGACCAGCCAGTCGTGCGTTTGTGAACATTCTGTTAACCCCATGACCTAAGGAGCACATTCATGGCTCACCCACTTCTCAAGGACAGTCCGGGCATGAAAAAGCTGCTTCTCGGCAATGAAGCCATTGTCAGAGGCGCTATTGAAGCCGGTATCCAGGTAGTAACCTGCTACCCCGGCACCCCCTCCTCCGAAGTTCCGGACACTTTCTTCCGCCTTTCTCCTGAAGGCGACTTCACTTTTGAATACTCGGTCAACGAAAAGGTCGCACTGGAAGTAGGCGGAGGAGCCTCTCTCGCAGGTGCAATGACCCTGACGACCATGAAGCATGTCGGTGTCAACGTTGCTGCCGACCCGCTCATGACTCTGGCCTATACAGGAACTCCCGGCGGTATGGTTCTGCTTTCCGCAGACGATCCCGGATGCCACTCCAGCCAGAATGAACAGGACAACCGCTACTATGCACGTCTTGCCGGAATGCCTTGTCTTGAGCCTTCTACAGCTCAGGAAGCAAAGGACATGACCTGCGACGCACTACACATGTCCCGCAAGATGTCCGCTCCGTTCATCCTGCGCACCACCACCCGCGTGAACCACCTCCGTGGTCCCGTTGAGTACGGGGAAGTGACCAAACTCGCCCCTGCCGAAGGGTTCAAAAAGAATCCCGCACAGTTCGTACCTATCCCGGCTTTCGCCCGTAGAATGCACGTTGAGCTTCT
>DDLU01000006.1 GCA_002340305.1 Desulfovibrio sp. UBA2564 | reverse complement strand
GACTTCGATTCTTCCCCTTCTTGGTTTTTGGGTAGCTAATCCTGTATAGGGAACTGCCGTGTGTCCCTTGAATGCAGGTACAGGCAGAAGGCCGCAAAAGCAGCCAGAAATCCGGGCAGCATCGGTTCCCAGGGGATTTTATGGAATACCGGGATAACCATGGATGCTCCGTAAAGGGTGGCGAAGCAGGCAATGAACGACAGGTAGAATGATCTCGATAATGCACCCGCAGCAGCAATGGCGATTCCTGTCCAGAAAATTTCTTCCGGCACAATATGGGGATTAATGGTGTAAACTTTCCATGAGATGAGCATTGTTCCACCAGCAATTAGGGCTTCGAGTATGGGGGAGTATTTATTGTGATCCAGCATATGCATTATTGAGCGTGGGAGCAGGAAACATGAATACATACAAAGTCCCAGTGAGAGCGGAAATATATAAAATAATGCTTCAGTCATGTAGGACGGGTCCGGGTCGGGGTTAAGCATATTGGGCAAAAAACCCTGATAATTAGCGTAAAACAGGAAAGCACCGATGAGCACGGCTACGCTGGTCCAGAGTATGCTTTTGGGGACTTCCCGGTGAGGTTTCAGATTAAACTTTTTGGCAATAATCAACGGGATGATCGCACCAAATATTGCCATGTGTCCAAAGCAGAAATAGAGCAGGGGCGTATCGCTCATTTTTCTGGCAAATCTATGCCCGATCATTCTGGGCCATTCGGAGCCGAGAAAGCTGTCCATAAGACCGGGGAGTTTGACCATTGTCACCAGATATAAAATATACGCGACTATGCTCGCGCAAAGTAGAGACCGCTTATTTTTCATGAGCATTATTTGCCTCATTCTAAGGTTCTTTGCAAATGCTTATTGGGCCTTCAGGTGCAAATAATATGTGATGATTTTTAAAGGCGGGCAATCGCTTTTTTAGATTTTATAGTTTGATTTTATTTGTGGAGAAGATATATTTAGTGGAAGTCTTTAATGATAATAGTGGTTCATGTGGATATGCCCTTTAAATAAACGCTGTTCATGGCAATGTTAACTGGAGATTTCAGCAATGAGTAAGGCAGTAAAAATTTTAGTTGCGGCGGTTTCGGGGCTGGTCCTGCTGGTGGGGGTAGCCATGGTGCTGGCCCTCGTCTTGATTAACCCCAATGATTACAAAGGGGAAATTGCGGATGCTGTACGGGATAAGACTGGACGCGAACTTGTTTTTGACGGCGATCTTGAGCTTTCCGTGTTTCCGTGGATCGGGGTCCAGACCGGGGGAATTTCTCTTTCCAATGCTGCCGGATTTTCCGAAAAGAATATGTTTAGCCTTAAATCAGCCGACGTGAGTGTTAAGCTCCTGCCGTTACTTTCCGGTAAGGTTGAGTTGCGAAACGTTGATGTAAACGATCTCCAGCTTTTCCTGATGCGTAATAAAGACGGCGTTAGCAACTGGGATGATCTGACCGGAGAAAAGAAGGAAGAATCAAAAAAAGATAAGCCTTCATCTTCCAGTAAATCTGCACTCAATATTTCTGTTGGCGGGGTGAATATTCAGAATGCCCGCGTTGTTTGGGATGACCGTAAGGAAAATATCCGTCAGGCTGTTGATGATTGTGATATCGTTGTTGAGGGTTTTGCTCCGGGTAGTCCCTTTAATTTCAACATCCATGTGCTGCTTTCCTCGACCAAGCCTGAAGTTAATGCTGATGTGACAACAACCGGCGAAGCTTCTATCTCCGCAGATTTCAAGCAGATTAACGTTAAAGGGTTGAATTTTGTTGTGGATGCCGGCGGCAAAGCTGTTCCCGGTGGAAAGGGACAGGTCAAGGTTTCCGGTGATGCAGCCATTGATATGCTTAAAGGCGCAGCCGGGGTGAAGGATTTAGTCTTGGATGCTTACGGCATGCAGGCGCAGGGTTCTGTTGATGTCTCCAGCCTGAATTCCGAAGCGATAAACTTTTCCGGTGACATGAATGTTCCCGGATTTAATCTGAAAGATACACTGGAAAAGATGGGCATGGGAATCAAGACAGCTGAAAGCAAAGCCCTGACCTCTGTTGGAATGAGTTTTAATTTTTCAGGATCTACCAGCTCCGCTGAGGTGAAAGACTTACAGATTAATCTTGACGAAACTGCTATCAAGGGAATGTTTTCCTTTACTAACCCTGATCGCCCCAACATCGTAGCCCAGATGGGAATCGATAGAATTAATGTGGATAGCTACCTGCCCCCTGCCGGAGAAAAGAAATCTGAACCGAAAGGTAAAAAAACTGCTGCAAATAAGCCTGTTGATGCCAAAGAGGAGCTTCTCCCGGTTGAACTGCTGCGTAAGCTTACTCTCAAGGCTGATTTGAATATCAAGCAGCTTATAGCCAGGAAAGCCGAAATTACCGATGTTGTCGTTCGTGTCCGTACCAAGGATGGGGTACTGACCATGAAGCCTGCTTCATTTAATATTGCTAAAGGTGCTTTTACTTCCTCAGCAGTTGTGGATGTACGTGGCAAAACCCCGGCAATGTCGGTCACTGCGGGACTTAGCGGATTGGACGGTAAAGAGCTTGCCCGGCAGATGACCGGGCAAGATAAGTTTTCCGGTGAGATGAGCTTCAGTACCGGCCTCGAGACCCGTGGTAATGATATGAAAACCGTATACGCCAACTTGAATGGTAATCTCGGATTCAAGGTTATGAGTGGTTATGTTTCCGGTTTTGACCTTGTTTACCTTGCCGGTGATGCTTTTGCCGTGCTCACCGGAGGTGTATTCGGTAAGCGGGACAGCAAGCGTACCGAGTTTGGTGAAGTTTCCGCAACTGCGAATATTAAAAGTGGTATTGCTGATAACCATGACCTGATCATGAAATCTCCGCTGCTGCGTGCTGCCGGGGCAGGTAAAGTTGACCTGAATACCATGAAGATTGATTACGCTATTGATGCTAAAATAGTCGGAACTCTCGAAGGACAAGGCGGCAAAGGTATGAAAGACCTTACCGGTTTAACTGTCCCGGTGACTATCAAGGGCGATGTTGCTGATCCTTCTATTATGGTTGATTTGCCCCGTTTTGCTGCCATTCTCGCGAAATCAGGTTTTAAAGTTGCGGGTAGTGTGATCGAAGGTGTTGGCGATGTGATCGAAGGTATCGGCGATACTTTTAGCGGTAAGAAAAAGTCTGGTTCCAGTGGGGAATCCACAAAAAATCCGGTTCAGGAACTTGGCAATACCATTAAGAGTCTGTTTTAAGTATTTAATATAAAATAGTTATTAAAGGCCGTTTTCGTATAGAAAGCGGCCTTTTTTGGTGCAGTCAAGTGCTGCCAGAAACTGTCCTTTTTATTCTGTATTCTATATAAAGTTTCGAATATAAATATGGAGTTTATAGATGAGGGAAAATGTACTTTATGATGTTTTAGTCCGCGAAATGAATCATGTTAAATCTGGAATGAAATGTCCGGAGAAGGCCGCTCTAAGTGTCATGACGGAGTTTGAGCACGACAGCGTTTATGTATCAACAAGATTTTTGAAACATGCTGACTTGGCAACCAAGGTTGCTCAGTTGAAGGACTATGGTGTGGATAATGCGGATATTGCAGATAGACTTGGTATTACCAAGCGGCATGTACGCAGACTTTATGCTTCAATGAAGAATTGATTAAATTTTTTTAAACAGGAAGGGAAGCAGAAAGGGCAGGCAACTCAAATTGAGTCGCCTGCCCTTTATTTTATTTGGTCCAGTCGAGGATTACTTTACCTGACTGCCCGCTACGCATCACATCAAAACCTTTCTGGAAATCATCAATTTTGAAGTGGTGGGTGATTGCGGGGGTGACATCAAGATTGGACTGGAGCATGGAAGCCATTTTGTACCAGGTCTCGAACATTTCGCGTCCATAGATTCCTTTTAGTTTCAGGCCCTTGAACACTACCTGGTTCCAGTCAATGGCAGTGTTGCCGGGAAGGATACCCAACAGGGCGATGTTACCGCCGTGGTTCATTTTATCCAGCATTTCGCTGAATGCTGCGGGGCTGCCGGACATTTCAAGACCAACGTCAAAACCTTCAGTCATGCCAAGGTCTGCCATGACATCTTCGAGTTTTTCCTTGGTAACGTTAACGGTGCGGGATGCGCCCATTTTGGCTGCAAGGTCGAGTCGGTAGTCGTTGATATCGGTGATGACGATATGGCGCGCACCTGCGTGGCGGGCAATGGCTACAGCCATCATACCGATGGGACCTGCTCCGGTAATGAGCACATCCTCGCCTACCAGATCAAAGGAAAGCGCAGTGTGGACCGCGTTTCCAAGGGGATCAAATATGGAGGCCATGTCATCGCTGATTGAGTCATCGACTTTGAAGACGTTGACTGCGGGAACACATACGTATTCTGCAAAGCAACCGGGGCGGTTGACACCCACACCGATGGTGTTGCGACAGAGGTGGCGCTTACCGGCGCGACAGTTACGGCAGTGTCCACAGGTTACGTGTCCTTCTGCGGAAACACGGTCTCCGAGAGCCAAACCTTGAACTTCGCCACCCATCTTTTCAATGGTACCGACAAATTCATGACCCACAACCATGGGCACGGGGATGGTCTGCTGGGACCAGCTGTCCCAGTTGTAAATATGAACATCTGTTCCGCAGATTGCAGTCTTTGTTACCTTGATCAGGACATCGTTATGACCGCATTCCGGCACTGGAACTTCTTCCATCCAGATACCTTCTTCGGCCTTGCTTTTTACGAGGGCTTTCATGGTGCTCATTATATTGTGCCTTATATTTATTTAATGATCTCGAGTTCGCGGCCGACTTTAATGAATGCGTCAACAGCTCTGTTGACCTGTTCCGGGGTGTGTGCTGCGGACATCTGGGTCCTGATTCTGGCCTGTCCGCGGGGAACTACCGGGAAGCTGAATCCGATTACGTAAATGCCTTCTTTGAGCAGTCCAGCCGCCATTTTCTGGGCCAGCACTGCATCGCCAAGCATTACCGGAATAATGGGATGGTTACCGGGTACGAGGTCGAAGCCTGCTTCTTCCATACGGGTCCGGAAGATTTTGCTGTTCTCATTAAGGCGTTCACGCAGCCCCGGCTTTTCATCGATCATATCCAGAACCGCAATGGAAGTGGATGCGATTACCGGGGCAAGGGTGTTGGAGAAAAGATAGGGGCGGGAACGCTGGCGCAGCCATTCGATGATTTCCTTGCGACCGGATGTGTAGCCGCCGGAAGCACCCCCGAGAGCCTTGCCGAGTGTCCCGGTAATGATATCAACACGCTCCATGACACCACAGTATTCAGGGGTTCCACGTCCGTTTTCGCCGATAAAACCTACAGCATGGGAATCGTCAACCATGACCAGAGCGTCATATTTGTCTGCCAGATCGCAGATGGATTTAAGGTCGGCAATAATACCGTCCATGGAAAATACACCGTCGGTTACGATCAGCCTATTGCGGCACCCCTCAGCTGCTTTGAGCTGTTCTTCAAGGTCTGCCATGTCGTTGTTCTTGTAGCGGAAACGTTGCGCTTTACAAAGACGGACACCGTCGATGATGGAAGCATGGTTCAGGGCATCACTGATAACCGCATCTTCGTTGGTGAGGATAGTTTCAAAGAGACCGCCGTTGGCATCAAAACAGGAACTGTAAAGAATTGTATCTTCGGTTTTAAGAAAGCTGCTGATTTTGTTTTCCAGTGCTTTGTGGACATCCTGCGTTCCGCAGATAAAGCGGACGGAAGAAAGGCCGAATCCGTATTTACCGAGTGCTTTTTTGCCTGCATCGATAAGATCGGGGTCGTTAGCCAGTCCCAGATAGTTGTTGGCGCAGAAGTTGAGTACCTCCTGACCACCCTTAACCGAAATAAGGGCCTGTTGCTGGGATGTTATGATTCTTTCATCTTTGTAAAGGCCGTTTGCTTTCAGCTCTTCGGTCTGGGCTGAAAGTGCCTGAAGTAAATTATTTTTCATATACGTTTCTCCCGTCCAGAAATAATGTTGCTTCGTTTTATTTAAAAAGCAACACTGTAAATTATGTCAAGCAAAATTTTAAGAATAAATTTTGAGCAAAAGTTAAAAAATGTATTGTTTTGATGAAAAGTAGTCTTTTAAATCAGATATTGACGGAATTGTCATTTTCCTCCTATGTATGTTTCGTTAAATGATAAAAAGTGAATTTATTTTAAGAAAAGGAGATTTCGCGTGAAAGAGCGTCCTTTGGTACTTGATGAAGTCGATCGTAAAATTATTGAAGAATTGCAGCGCAATGGGCGCGAGTCCTACAAAAATATCGCCCGCAAGCTTGGTGTTTCCGATGGAACCGTGCGTCTGCGTACAGAGCGAATGATCAAAAATGATTATCTACGTATTACTGCTTCCGTTAATCCTCTTTACTTTGAAAACAGCCTTATCGCCATGGTCGGTATCAACCTTGAGGGAAGGGCCAATCCTGAGATCATGGAAAAAATATCCAAAGTCCCCGGTGTCCAGTCTGTTATGAACGTTTCCGGTAGGTTTGATCTCCTTGTTGAGGTTTTTGTTTCTTCCCGAAATGATTTCCGCCAGTTTCTTGTAGATGATCTCTCCAGTGTCGGTGGTGTAAAATCCACTGAAACTTTCATGTTTCTCGAGGCTGTCAATAAATGGGCCGAACATAAGGAGTAGCAGTGGCTGCTCCTTTCTATGGTTTGAGAAATCTGATATTGCCTTTTTTGTAAGGATCAATCTTCAGTTGTCCGTCCGGGCAAACTCCACGAAATAATGGGCCGCTACAGTTTATCCTTTTGGATGGTCTGTATCTGCGGTGATGGATGAGTTGGATTTTGCGCCTGCGTTTTCGCAATTGCATTTCCTCAATTTCTTCAATGTGTGCGCTCCAGCGTTGAAAGGCTCTGTATGTAGTAGTGAGCTTTTCGTAGTCAACGGTCGCATCTTTGGGTCTGATTCCAAGAAAATTAAGCATTCTACGGGTAAAAGTCTCTTTGGGTTTAACTTCAATTTTTACCATTGGGGTCTTGTGCTTTTCGCTATATTCGGCTGTTTCTTCGCCCCTGTTTTGTTTTTCTTTGAATTTGATGGCGCGAATGGTCAGCGCGAGATCTTTGACCCTGCGTGATCTGGAAGCTTCTACGCCTTTACCGTTTTGGGATAAGGGGCTGTAGTCAAGAGAAAGGAAGATATCCCGTCCTGTTTGCAGTACTACCAAATCATAAATAGAAGCGGGGTTCATTGCTGCGTAAGGTTGGTGGTAAAAAAAATCTTCTTCTACATCTTTGATGTCACGTCGCGTATAATCCAGGCTTCCGTTCCGATATGCATCCAACACTGCTTGTAAAGCCGGTGAAGGTTCAATCTCGTCAGCTGTAATAGCTTTCCCGCCCGATTTGATGATTGCTAAATCTTCTTTGGTGGTTGGGTAGTCTAATATTGGCGGGGTGTTGTTCGTATATTCAGGCAGAGTCCTATTCTTGATTTTTGTAATGATTTCCAGCAGCTCGGTAGATGGCTCAACTTCATCGGCTTTTTGCGGGTTGATATCCCTGCTTTCCGGGATGGGACTGAGTTTTGGCTGGAGGAGATTTGCCCCTGCGGTTTCATTGCGACTGGCAATGTTGAAGTTCGGGCTGAATTCATTTTTATTTTGAAGCCCATGCGTGACGGTAGGGTCGGATGGGATATTTGCAACGGCAATACCAGTCAATGTTAACAGTACCGCAATAATTGATATCTGTATTATCAAGGCTTTCCGGGTAAGCATTGAAGTGTTTGGTATGTGTTGCCGCAGGACCATGGTTAATCCTTGAGAAGTTAATGCCGTGCGATGCTTGTAATATAATTTGTTATTTTTGTTACAAAAGAAACTTTTATCCTTGAGCAATTTATGTCAATATACGCTAAAGAGTTAAAGCAGAGAAACCTTTTTCATTTATTACTTTAGGGATACTTGTCCCGGTGGAGAAAATGGTCAAGTTTTTCAGGATTCGAAAAGGGCAGGTCCTTCCATACAAGCTTCTTGTATATATTTTAATTTGCAGTTCCTTTTTTACAATTCTAGGCACCAGCGTACAGCTTTATATGGAGTATCGCAGTGATGTCGGTGAGATTCAGAAAGGGTTCGGGCAAATTGAGCATAGTTACGTAAATACGATTGCAGCCAGTCTTTGGGATATCAATATTGACCATGTGAAAATTCAGCTTGAAGGAGCCATGAAACTACCCGGGATGCGTTATCTTGAGGTAGTGGAAATGTCTTTCGGGTCTGTCGATCCAGTTGCTTTTATCGGGAAAGTCCCTGACGGAACAAATATTATCGAAAAAAATTTTCCGTTGATCCACGTTATTGACGGCAAAAGTGTTGAAGTGGGACAGCTCCGGGCCGTTGCCGATCTCGATAATGTTTTTAAACGCTTACGTCTTAGAGTCTTCGTGGTCTTGCTTACTCAGGCTGTGAAGACTTTTTTGGTGGCCCTGTTTATCCTCATGATTATTCATTATATGGTCACCCGCCATTTGCAGACCATGGCTGAATACGCGCAGGAAATGGATATCAGCACCCTCAACCGCAAGCTCGTTTTAAAGCGACGCAAAAAGCAAAGTAAGCCTGACGAGATTGACCGTGTCGCTGAAGCATTTAATGAGATGCGGCTGAATCTGATACGGGATATCGCTGAGCGTAAAAAGGCTGAAGAGGCTTTGCGGCAGTCAAATATGATTGTTGAAAAGAGTCCCATGGTTCTTTTTAAATGGAAAAATAAACCGGAATACCCTGTAGAGCTTGTTTCCCAGAATGTCAGTCAACTCGGATTCAGTGCCGATGACTTTCTGTCCGGCAGGGTCCGGTATGGTGACATTATCCATCCTGATGACCGGGAAAAGGTTGAAGCTGAAATGGACGGCTACATGGAAGCCGGTGTTGACCATTACAGGCATGAGTACCGCATAATTGATCCTACCGGGAGAATTTATTGGATCGCTGACAGTACTGTTCTTGTCAGGGATAGTAATGGCGATGTGGACTCTTTGCTTGGTATTACTTATGATTTTACCGAGAAAAAAGCAGCGGAAAACGAGCTTGCCCGTTTGCGAAACCTACTCAAGAATACCATTGATTCCATGCCTACCATGCTGGTCGGTGTTGATGAGTCTTTGCGTATTAACCAATGGAACAGATCTGCGGAAGAAGAAACTGATCTGACCTATGAACAAGTCTGGGGAACACCGCTGATGGATGTTTTTCCTCATCTTAAGGATGAACGTGACTTGATTATGGATTCTGTTGAAAAGCTTGAAGTCCGTGAAAAAAATAAGATCCCGTTTAATTCTGATGGGCATATCCAGTACAAGAATATTAAAATTTATCCTTTGCTTGAGAGTGAGTCAGGACGCAGTGCCGTTGTACTTATCGATGATGTGACTATGAAGTCACGCCTTGAAGATATGATGATACAGACTGAAAAAATGATGTCAGTTGGTGGATTGGCAGCTGGTATGGCGCATGAAATTAACAACCCCCTTGGTGCAGTCCTTTCAGGTGTACAGGGAACGGAAAGGCGTTTATCTCCATCTCTGAAAAAGAATTTGGATGTGGCTGCTGAGTTGGGATTGGATTTGAATAAGGTCCATCAGTATATGGATAAAAGAGGGATTCTTGGTTATTTGCGCGGTATCAGTGATGCCGGTCGCAGAGCAGCCTCAATTGTCCGCAACATGCTTGAGTTCAGCCGTAAGAGTGAATCATCGCGCATGCAGGCGCAGGTGAAGGGGGTACTTGAAAAAGCTCTGAGCCTTGCTGAAAATGATTACGACCTTAAAAAGAAATATGATTTTAAAGTGATTGAAATACGCAGGGATTATGAACAGAACCTGCCGGCAATCAGCATTACTGAAACCGAGATTGAACAGGTTTTTCTGAACATATTCAAAAATGCCGCGCAGGCTATGGCTGATAAGGACTTCGGGGATGAGCGTCCGACCCTGACCTTGCGAACCCGTAAAGATGGTGATTTCGTTCGTGTCGAAGTGGAGGATAATGGGCCGGGAATGGATGAAGACGTACGTAGAAGGGTTTTTGAACCGTTCTATACCACAAAGCATGTCGGCCTCGGCACGGGGCTTGGTCTTTCAGTTTCCTATTTTATAATTACCCGTAACCATGAAGGGGAATTCCTTGTGGAATCAGAAAGGGGTAAAGGATCTAAGTTCATAATCAGATTGCCTGCCAGTGGCAGGTCGCAGGACTGATAGTTTCTTGATATCGTTTGATTAAAAAAGGCCTTCCTTTCGGGAAGCCTTTTTTAATGCGAGTCTAATTTTTTTTTGTATGAATTATAGTTCATTAGGGAGATCATCTAACTTAAGTAATGCCTTATTGGTACGATTGTGTTATCATTGTGGTGTTAAAATATATTTTTTATGGAAACGGATACGGAGGATTCTTTAATGCGGCTAAATATTAAGAATAAACTTATTTTCCTAATTCTGGCGGCAGTTCTTATTTGTGCCGGCGGCATGGTTTCTATTTCATTCGTTAAAATGACCGACATGGCTGTTACGTCGTTTGAAGAATCATCACTCAGCGAGCTACAGCAGGTTGATAATTTCATATCGGAATTCATGCATGAAGCCCAACTCAATGCAAAGTTTATCGCAGGTGAGCCTGCGGTTGTAGATTCTCTTGGGTATAACCTTAATCTTGTTGAAGATTCATCGCTTAACGGGATTAGGCGGGAGTTGATGAATGAACAGGGGAAGGCGGCTTTCGATCTGATGGAGAGGATAGTTAAAAGTCACGAAGCTTATGACTTTGTTTTTTACGGAATGGAAGACGGTGGTTTTAATATGTTTCCTGAAGACAGCCAGCCAAAGGGATTTGACCCTCGTGGCAGGCCTTGGTTTCATACGGCCGTTTCGGCTTCTGTTGAAACATCAGTAAGTAAAGCCTACAAATCTACCACCGGGAACGCTGTAAGTACTGTTACCGCCAAAATACGGGATAACGGAAGAGTTGTCGGTGTAGTTGGTTTTGACATTAACCTGTCCACACTTACTGATGTTGTCTCTGCAATTAAGATCGGAAGAACCGGGTATATTATCCTTATGGAGGGGGATAATACTATTCTCTCTGATCCTGAAAACGAAGCCTATAATTTTAAAAAAGCCGATGATGTTAATGATGCCGGAATGGTCGGACTTGGAAAGCTGCAGAATGATTTTGCGCAGATTAACATCAACGGCGAAGATAAATTCGTCCGTGTTTACACCTCTCCTGATCTTGGCTGGAAAATGGCACTGCTCATCAATAAAAGTGAGATTATGGAAGGGGCTTACGATACTGTCAAAGATACCTTACTTATGGGTTTAGGTATTGCAGTAGTGCTCTGCCTTTTTGGTTGGTTTGTGGCGAAGTCTATTGCAACGCCGATTCAGATGCTTGTAGGTGCTGCGCAGTCTGTTTCTGATGGTGACTTCAACGCTATTCCGGATGAGTCCCGCTTTTCAGGTGAGTTGCTGACCTTGCAGCAGGCTCTAAAAAATATGGTTGTCGATCTTGTTAAGCTGCTCAAAACAACCGAAGAGAAAGGGCTTGAGGCTGAAGAGCAAACCAAACTGGCCAAGAAGGCTCTTGTAGAAGCAGAAGAAGCGCGCAAGGCTGCTGAAAATGCAAAGCGTGAAGGTATGTTGCAGGCGGCAGAGTATCTTGAGGAGATTGTCGATCAGGTAACAAGTGCTTCACAGCAGCTTTCCGCACAGGTAGAACAGTCCAGATCCGGGGCTGAAGTTCAGCGTGAGCGTTCCTCCGAGGCGGCAACAGCCATGGAAGAGATGAATGCTTCAGTTTTTGAGGTTGCGCAGAATGCTTCCAGGGCTGCTGAAAGTGCTGATGATGCCCGCAAGCAGGCTGAAGATGGCGGCGGTATAGTTGATAATGTCATTTCGAGTATTGGCGAAGTCGATACTGCCGCAGGGCAGATGGCGAAAGGTCTTGAGAATCTCGGCAAGAGGGCCGAAGGTATCGGGCAAGTCATGAATGTTATTACTGACATTGCCGACCAGACTAACCTTTTGGCACTTAATGCTGCCATTGAAGCTGCCCGTGCTGGGGATGCCGGACGCGGATTTGCGGTTGTAGCTGATGAAGTTCGCAAGCTGGCTGAAAAAACAATGGATGCTACTAAAGAGGTCGGCGATGCTGTCTCTGCTATTCAGGATGGAACCCGTAGCAGCATCAACGATATGGAAAAGGCTTCCGGTATGATCGAAGAGAGTACTTCATTTGCTTCAGATGCTGGTGAGTCTTTGTCATCCATTGTGAATATTGTCGAGTCAACAGCAGATCAGGTTAGGGCTATTGCGACTGCTTCTGAGCAGCAGTCAGCGGCTTCTGAAGAGATTAACCGGAATACTGACGAGGTTAACCGTATTGCCGGGGAAACCTCCGAAGCCATGGAACAGTCATCGCAGGCGGTTCAAGAGCTGTCGCGGCTTTCCGAGGATCTTAAAAATATTATTGATGATTTGAAGAAAGCGTAGAACAAGATTTTAGTGTCCATCCAAGAGCCGTTCCCGTGATGGGGACGGCTCTTTTTTCTTGTGTTGTTTCAGGGCAAAAGTAGTGTGAAACAGTGAGATTGATGTTTGAAGTTATCCAGTGGATTGTGATGCTATATGTTTAAAACATGTGTTTTTTTAATGATAAACCCTTTCCGCTTTGAATGCTTAGGGTGCTATAGACTGTTGTATTGAGTGATATGTTGTATAAAGAAATGTATCGCTGTTTTTTTATTTCTTTTGTGCAAGTGGATGTTTGTTTTTTATTGCCGGTGGGATTTGCAATTGCTGCTAACTACAAATAATATATTGCTTTTATGGGTATTCCATGGGTTGATATTGTTTTGAAAACTGGTTAGGTTCCGGTCACAGAGTCGATGCGTTTTTGAGGGGAAAAATAATGACTACCACTATTGGACTGAAACGAAGAGTTTTGCGTGATGATGTTGTTGAACACATAGTTGGCAGCATTCTAAAAGGTTATCTGAAACCCGGCGATAAGATTGTTGAGACGAGAATTTCACGTGAGCTACAGGTAAGTCAGGGAGCTGTTCGCGAAGCCATACGGGACTTAACAGCCAGAGGCTTTGTTGAGACTGAGCCTTATAAGGGGTCTCGGGTAAAGGTCCTGTCTTCAGGAGAGCTTTACGATTATTTCGCTGTAAGAAGTGAGCTTGAGCCTCTTGCTTTGGGTTGGGGTTTTGAGTTGGATAGTCTTGATGTTGAAACTATGCTGGCTGCTGTTGAAGCTATGTTCGAAGCTGTTGAACGTAAGGATACGGCAGCAGTGGGACAGGCAGATCTTGATTTTCATAGGACCATTATGGAGTGCTGTGGAAATGGTTCACTTGTGCGTTCATGGGAAGCACTCGCTAATGACTACTGGATTTTTACCCTTGCTAAGCAGCATTTTGAAGAAGGCGTGGATTTGAATGCCCATGCGCAGGAACATAAAGAAATTCTGGATGCAGTTAATTCCGGTGATCTCAAGTTGATGAAGAGTCGCTTAAGGAATCATTTCGTACTTTAGTTTACCTTTCTCTTTTAGCGTAAGGCAGTGGCTATCTTTTGCTGTTGTCCTAGGTATTTATTGTGTCGGGTGGAGCGGATAAATGATTTGACTCCCTTCACCCCGTTGATGCCGGCTGCAATCTGCCTGGCCTTAACCGCTTCATTGACGGTGGCGACCCTGCCCATAAGAACTACATTACATTGAACTGATTTTACAGCTACGTTGGCTCCCCAAACAGATTCATCATTGAGCAGTGCGCTTTTGACGGATGTCTGGATCATGTAGTCGTCAGTCTTGCTGCATGCAGTGCCGTCTTCGGCAAACAGGTAAGTAGTAAGCGAGTTTATACCTTTCTTTTTCTTGACGATATTGCGGATAAGCTGAAAATCTTCTTCGTGATCATACTCACCGACTACATATACATGCCCGTTGTATGAGTATGTGCTTAAATCCATAATGTTCAGTTTCTTTTCATGGAGGATGTCGGATTGGATGCTGGTCTCGAGCATTTCGTCTTCGACAATAGTCTGGAATCCGCGCTCATCAGTGGCAATGGCGTAAGCATTATAGATTGATCCTACAGAAGAAGGAATCATTGTCGGGCCGGGCAACGGGGGTATTAGTACAGAAGCAGAGCATCCGCTTATGCAGGTTACGGCCACTAAGGCAAGGCAAATAAGTAGTTTCCACATCTCGTCATCTTCCTTGATTAGAGTTTCTGAGATTAGAAAAGCAAATGCTGTGCCGTTTTGTTTTAATCGGCTTTTAGTTAAGAAATGTTAGTATCTTACGAACTCTGTTTTTATATGTGTGTTCTTTCGTTATAAGCGCGTGCCATTTTTTTGAAAGTTCTTTTTTCAGCTGCGGATGGCTTTTAATGTATTCTATTTTTGCCGGAATTTCACTGGGAGTGCTAAAAGTGCAATGCGCCAGAAGTGCTTCAGGGAAGATGGATAATCCCGGAGTATGATCACTAAGCAGGAATCCTCCGGCGGCCCAGACATCAAAATTGCGCTGGGTAAGTCCATAGGGCAGTAGCGGGCTGGTCATATTCAAACTTATTCCGGCTCCGGCATACACACCCGCAAGGGCAGTGAAGTAGTCCACAGGCTCACGCAGGTCAGTCTCCGGCAGGTATTTTTCCCATCCTTTGTCTCCGAAAACCGTTAATTTTGCTCCTGCATTTTGTAGCGAAAGTATTCGCCAGAGCAGTCCGGATTGTTCGGTTCGAAAGCCTGAGTTGCGGACCTCGGACCCGGGCCAGAATTTGGCCAGGCCATCACGTTTTGCCCACCATTCGAAATCCGGTTTTACCTGATTTTCAATTGCCTTTAACGCTGCTTTCTCTTCATTAATATTAAATGAACATCCTGAAAAAAAGTTATCCTTGACCGGAAAGCTGGAGCGACCGACAAAAACAGTGCGGTCATCGAGTTGTGGGTAAGGCCTGAGCTGGGTATTGAAAATTTCGGGATCGGTAGCAAGGGGGAGGTGCCCGACTTTTTGGGCCCCATGTTGCGTAAGCACAGGGATGAACCAATGGTCAGTCACCATTATAGGTACTTTACGCCAGTAAGTGGATTTGATGCCCGACAGAATATGAAAAGGATTGTCCACCATCCAGACCGCGACTTTCACCCCTGCTTCCCGGAGCATGAAAAATGTTTCCCCTGCATTATCGAATCCGTTGAAATTTACACTCAAGACTATCTCCGGCAGTTCGGTGCTCAGCAGGCTAAGCAACTCCTTGCGCATTGCATCCGGCTCGATAACCCTGTAAGAGAAACCTTCTGCTGCAAAGGCGCGGCAGAGTTCCGGGACCAGCAATGAATTATCATCGCCCGGAATCCAGACTGTTTTGTTGCGTTTTTGACGCATGACCCCGGCGCGGTTTACGGTCAGTCTGGAGAGCAGAGGTTCCCAGAAGGTCGGGGAGATGCGCTTGCCGGGAGTGTACAGAATTGTTCTGAATTTTGATAAGTCCGCATTTTCAGCGTTAATTTGCTTAAATCTGGCCGGGACTGTATACCATTCGGGCAGTTGAGCGGTAAGTTTCGGGCATTCGAGGTAATATAAAATTTTCGTTTGCGGGAATAATTTCGCGGTCAGGTTCGGATTAGGGCCGAGACCGAGGAACAAAACATCCCCGGAGCCGCCGAGGTCCTGAAAATATCTTTCGCCTTCGGGGAGTGATTGAAGCTGGTCGGATTCGTTTTTTATGCGGATTCGTTCAGGGCGTTGCATTGCTAGGATACTTGGCTTGCGGGCCGTAATAAGTTAATTTCCAGCCACCTTATAACGCAGTCGGTAGCAAAAGTCTTTTGCGGATTACTGCGAAACATAAATCAGATTATGAAACAATATCGCGATCACTATTTTAAAAGAGCCAAAAAGGAAAATTATCCTGCCCGTTCCGTGTACAAGCTTCAGGAATTGGACAAGCGTTTCAAGGTCTTTGCAAAAGGTCAGAATGTTATGGATCTCGGGGCTGCTCCCGGTTCATGGACTCTTTTCGCCGCCAAGAAAGTCGGGGATAACGGACGTGTGCTGGCTGTAGATATCCAGTCTACTGACACTGCTTTCCCGGAAAACGCAACTTTTTTGCAGGCTGACGTATTCGAGGATTCCCCGGAATTGCTCGCTGCAATGGATAAGCAGTTGCCCTACGATCTGATCATTAGCGACATGGCACCAAAGACAACCGGGGTAAAATTCGCTGATCAGGCCAACTCCCTTGAGCTTTGCGAACGTGCGCGTGACATCGTGCCCAGCAGGCTCAAAAAAGGCGGCCACTTTATCGTTAAAATCTTCGACGGACCTGATGTGAAAGAGTACATCGACTCCCTGCGCCAGATGTTTTCCAAGGTGAAAAGATTTAAGCCGAAGAGTTGCCGCGAGGAAAGCAAGGAATTTTTTATTGTCGGACTTGGCTTTCGCGGCAATGAAGAGTAAGAAGACTGGTTCATTATTTGCCTCCGGCGGCCTTTTCGGGGACTCTCCGGGGGCAGAGAAACTTTTGCAAAAGTTTCTCTGGACTCTTCAAAACCTTTTATTATTGCTTCGCAACTGTTTATTAAAAGACTGCCTTAGCGCGTTATGTGCGAAGCTTACTAAAACGTTTTGGGATTCT
>DDLU01000208.1 GCA_002340305.1 Desulfovibrio sp. UBA2564 | reverse complement strand
GAATCCCTATTAGTTTAAAAAGGACATTCCGATGAAAAATACACATAGATTCGCATTCATAGCGACAATTGCATTATTTGTCGCCGGTATCTTCCTTGCGCCGAACGCTCTTCGCGCACAGGACAAAGCTGAAAAAGAAAAAAGTATTGCAGAGCTTGATATGGAGCAGCACAAAACCAAACAGTACACCATCGACATTATTGATGATGTTGTTTTCGGCAAACTTCCGGTCAAGAGCTACCATAAAAAGGTTCACCAGAACGGTGCCAACTGTGAGCTTTGCCATGGTGTGAAAGCACCTAATGCTGCACCCGACACCCGCAATTGCGCAAACTGCCACGGGACTCCCGCAGATGTAGCCAAGTGCACTGAGAAACTTGAACCCAACCCCCATGATTCCCCTCACTGGGGCACTGAACTCCCCTGTGACACCTGTCATAGAGAGCACGGTAAATCTGAATTCTACTGCAAAAACTGCCACCACTTTGATTACCAGGTTCCCTAAGAACTGATCAGGAGGAATTACGCATGTTTATCAAACAGGCATCTGTATGCCTGGTCTTGGCACTTGCCATATTTATGGCAGTTCCAGTCCATGCAGCGGGCGATACAAGCGCCCAATCAGAGCAATTATACTCAAAGGCCGCCCAGCTACGCCAAGGTGCGCTGAAGCAAAATCAGAAGTGCTTCTCCTGCCACGGCGATGCTGAGATCACCAGCAGATGGGTTACCGACCGGGGCCGCACACTTCAGCTTCACGTTGATGAAGTTGATTTTCGCAACTCTGTGCACAGCGGACAGAATTGCCAAAGCTGCCACGAAGGAGCAAATGCAGACGCATTTGCCAGTGCACCCCATAAATTCAAAAACGAAAAGCCGAAAGACTGCCAGACATGTCACGGCAATTACTTCAAGGACATCTACGAACAGGTAGACCGCAGCTACCACACCAAAGCCATTGTCAAAAAAGGCAAGGACTTCGGCTGTGAATCATGCCACGATGCCCACACTTTCCGCCTCCCGGAACGTACTGAAGATATTGCATTCGGCGTTGCTGAAACCAATGAACGTTGCTTCAAGTGTCACTCCGACTACCGTGGCTACCAGAAGCTGACTGATAAGAAATTGCTCGACCAGAAAATGGGCCACTGGTTTCTGCCCAATAAGGAAAAGCATTTTGCATCCGTCAGTTGCGTAGCCTGTCACGGCGGAAAGGAAGGCACCGAAAGACACGTTATCATGGAACTGGACGACAACGCAGCAGCTAAGGTTAACTGCGAGGGCTGCCATTCCCGGTCATCCGCCATGACTACCAAGCTCAACAAATACCGCAGTGAACAGCGAGCCTTCTCCATGGTCAACAAAGGACTCTTTGATGATGCTGAAATTCAAAAAAAGAACAGCGCAGCCATCAAAGCTTCCATGGGTGAAGCAGACTCCACACTCGGCTTTATGAATGCCCGTCTGCTCGACAATACATATGTTATCGGTTCCACCCAGACCCCGTGGTTGAACGCCAAATTTGTCCAGATTCTGGCTGTTATGCTGCTTCTTATCGCAGTCCATGCAGGCCTGCGCATGATGGGAACCAAGGCAGTTTACACCCACGGTGAAACCGTAACCATGTTCCCCGTCGCTGTAAGACTCTGGCACTGGATTAACGCACTACTGTTTGCCATTCTGATTGTGACCGGATTTGCAATGCACTTCGGAATCGGCATGCCTTTCGAACCTGCGCAATCCACCCATGCATACTTTGCCTTGGGCCTTGCTGCTCTCTGGGCTATGTATATTCTCTATCTGGTTCTGACAGGTCAGCTTATGCAGTACCTGCCCCGCGCGGATTTCATCCCCGCAAGCTTTGAGCAGGCAAGATACTACATGCTGGGCATCTACAAAGGGGAAAAGAATCCAGCCGGACATGACCCCAAAAAACGGCTGAATCCACTGCAGCAGACAGCCTACCTGTCTGTCCTGTTTGTCCTCTTCCCTGCTTTGGTGGTATCCGGACTTGCCTTATTCATCCCTGAAATCATCCCCCCTGAACTGATGGGCATGAACGGTAAGTACTTTGTTTCTCTGGTTCACACCGGAGCAGCATTCATGATGATTCTCTTCATCGTCATCCACCTCTACCTCTGCACCACCGGGGAAAGCATCCTTGCTCTCGTCCGCAGCATGGTCACAGGTAAGATGAAGAAATAAGATTATTAGTAATCGACACCTATACCGGACAGGTCCCCTCTTACCTGTCTCCTCATGAAAGAAAGGGGCTGGGTCAAAAAGACTCAGCCCCTTATTTTCATGTAAACTGCGAAGTTCCAGCAACCAATCCCCCAATAATTAATGCACTGCAAATTCAAAATTAAGCTGAAAACAATCCAATTTGTACGCAGATTTACCACACTTTACGATCAGGGATAACAGGCTTGAATTCAGTCATTTTCATTCACATTCAATGAAGACAATAGTGCCGAAGTTTTTTTCCGAACCTGCTTCAAATCTTCTGCATTGGGACGACCTACAATATTTCCAAGACGTCCGCTGGTATTGAAATGTTGCATTTTTTCAGGAACAAAAGCCCCAACAACCGACCATTCACCAACTATATTTATACCCATATGGTCAAAAAGTTGGCCCATATATTTAAGGGCCGGGATTGCCTCTTCCTCACCGGTGTGCGGTCCGGCGTAGGTACAATACACGCAAACAGATTTACCGGGGACACGCGGTGAATCGGGCAGAATTAAATTATTGTCGCGTGCATAGCCAAGCTGGCGGTCAATCCAGTCTTTGACAAATTTGCCCGGAAGCCAAGTGTAGACCCCGGAGCCGAGAAAAGTAAGGTCATAGTTCAGCAGCTCAAAAATGACCCCTTCTTTTTTAAGATTGACGGTACTGACATTATGTCCAGCCTGCTCAACAACATCAGCTATTTCAAGAGCCACCTTTTCTGTCTGACCGTTCAGTGAACCATAAAGATTAAGTACTTCCATGCTCCAACTCCTTTAATTTTATTTTTTAGAAAAACAAATCAAATAGTTAAACCCGAGATCAATATATGCCGATTCAGCAAAACCAAGCGGTTCGACAACAGTTTTAATATCATCAGCGGAAATACGCATATGCAGCGGCGGACCGAAATCCATCCTTTCCTTCTTGCACTCAAGTACAGCAACCTGCCCGGAACTTTTCAGGATCCTGCCGACTTCCTTAAAAATGCCAGCCCCGCACTTAACCAAACTCATACAATGCAGCGAAGTGCTCATAAAGCAAGTGTCCACGCTATTATCCACGAACGGAAACGGGTCAGTCATATCGCCATGGTGGGGACAAATATTCCTAAACCCTTGTTCAATTGTTTTAGCCATGACCAGATCAAGCATTCTTTTATTACTGTCAAAGGCGTTTACCCTGCCTAGCGGCCCAACTTCACGGGCTGCATGAATTGAATAGTCACCGGGACCGCAACCCAAATCGAGAAAGACATCCCCGCTCTTGAGTTTTAAAGTTTTGAAAACCAAGCTGGAATCATGCATGCCGTAACTGGTGGGACCACGCCCGTGCCGTCTATGACCGCCATGACAATGTATTCCACTTTTATGCTCTTTATTCATTCTTCCTTCTCCAACGAATTAAAGGTTGTATAGAAAGGAATCCACCTTCAGTCTGTTGTTTTCATTACGATTCCCGTCAAAGGTCAAAGAAAGGACCGGAGCATAGGGCTTGTCATCAAGGCGGTCCTTAAGAATCCCAAGGCTGATCCCGGTATTTTCGTACATGGAGGTAACTGAGATTACTCCTTTGACCCCAAGGATATTTTCCATAATTTTGGAACCACGATAACGCCCAAAACCGCCTGAGTAGAATCCAAGCCCGCGGTCTGCGGTTTTCTTCAGGGCTCCGAAGCTCTTCTCATAGTGGCTGAATTCTCCCAGCCGTTCTGAAATGCGCTCCATATATTCCTTGAACCGGGCAATATTACTACGCAAAGGGGAACCGCTATCGACCCTATTGAAGTTATAGTAATCGTACCAAAGGTTCCAGACATATTCGCTCAAGGGAGCATAGATGACCCGCCTGCCCTGCTCTTCAAGCCTGCCAAAGGTATTGTCATTAAGCAGACTCTTGAAAAGGACCAACGGTTCGCCGATAGCCATAATTGCCCCGTCATGATCCTGCCGGGCAAGGGTTTCGCGGACTATACGGGCTGTTGACTCCAGTTTTTCAATGCTCAACTGGTTACGGGAAGCCATTCTGAGCACAAACTCAAGGGTCTCTTCGCGTAATGCAGGCGGAGTATGCAACACAAGGTCTCCTGCCAGCAGGGCAAGAAAAAGCATCTCGGCATTTTCATCATCCAATAAACGCAAATCCTCTATGTATGGAGAAATCAGTTGCACATCGTCCAAACCCTCCTGATCAAGCACACAACGGACAAAACGGCTATATTGTCCATCCACCTCAGCACCCTCATTCTGTGGAATGAGCACAGCAGCTTGCCCACCATCTTTTCGGCCCTTCAAAGCACTAAGGACATCTCCCACCAAGGCAGTTAGGGAGAAATACTCATTGCCGGAGGAATATCTACGGCCCATTTCTAAAGAATCCATTGAGCTGGCCGGAATTAAACGTATATTAAATCCCTTAGCCTTCAGCATAGCACTGCCGATGGTTAGGTAGGGGTAAAGGTCCGGCAGCAAAAGTTGGCGGGACCCAAGCTGGGAACAATCGGTAAAAATATTCACCGGAACTGCCTCCCCCATGCTGACATATTCCTCTACTGCTAAAGCTTCACGCTCCGGGACCTTGCCCAGACTGTTTACAAAGGCCTCAACACGGGTCTGTACCCCCACGCCGGATGAATGCTCATCCACCTCAATGGTTAGGGAAGGCTTATCTTTCAAAAGCTCCCCGTAATAATGCGCGAAAACCGTGTCCGGGCCGCAGCCATGATGAGTCAGAAAAATGGGATAAAGGTTGGGATGTTTGGCAACCAGCTTAGCCGCAGCAAGCATATGCTGCCCGAACGGCCAGAACATATTCGGATGTTCCATAAAAATATCCGATTCAGGAAGATCATAGAGCGGAATGGTCCGGTAGCCCATTTCCGCAAGCTTGTCCGGGATCCCCATGTTCAGGGCCGGATCAGCCACCCCGTAGATCTTGGAAATTAGGACAAAAGCCTTGGAATTAGGATCAAGAGAGCTTAAAGTTTCCCGACCACGCACCTTCATCCGTTTCTGCAAATCCTCTTGTGCACCCATAGCAGCCTTTAACGCTGCTCCGGTTTCCTGAGGAGACTTTCCCAGTTCCCGGCCGAGATTCATAAACTGGGACTGCATGAACTCCGGACCCTGATTAAAAGCAAGGGTCGGGGCCAGCAACTTAATATTCTTTTCCCCAAGCTTCACGGCCTCGCTGACAATCTTAAAGGCCAGTTGCATATAAGGGCAGCCGTAAGTCCGGCGGGATTTTGAATGCGGATGGAAAGCGGTAAACAGATCAGGAAAAAAAAGATAATCCACACCCTGCTCCACCAACTGGGCAACATGACCGTTTACCAGCTTGACCGGATAACAGGTCTCATCAAGGGCATACTCCTGCGCCTTGCTGATAGTATCACCGGAAGTCGGTTCAGAAAGAACCACATCCATATTCAGCGATTTAAAAAAAGTATTGAACATGGTGAACATGCCGAAGGTAAATAAGGCTCGCGGCATGCCCACGCTTTTTTTCTGTGGGTCAAGAGTTGTATCGTAATCACGGAAAATGAAATCCCGAACCTGCTTGTCGAAAGCACCGGGCGCAAATCGAGGTTCGGGCGTAATCTCTGCACTGTGTTGCTTTTCTTCATCCAGATTGAAGCCCTTAAAGGAGGTTGCGCCCTTCATCTCCTCACGAGCAAGAATAGCAGCACCGACCGCTCCGGTGACACTGAAGAACGGAGGAACCTGTATATCCATACCGTGAACAGCCCGAAAAGCATTAATGACAGCCTGATTGTAAGCCACTCCGCCTTGCAAAAGAATCTTCTTACCGACCTTTTTACGGCCTACCACCCGGTTGGTATAATTTTTAATAATTGAGTAGCAAAGACCGGCGGCAATATCCGGGATAGGATCCCCCTGTGCAAGATGGGCGGCAATGCTTGTTTCCATGAAGACTGTACAACGTTCACCGAGATTGATGGGTGCCTTGCTCTTGAATGCAGTGTCAGCATAATCCTCAAGGGGAATACCGATCTTTTTGGCCTGCTCTTCGATAAACGAGCCTGTCCCGGCAGCGCAAATCTTATTCATCTGGAAATCGGAAACAGAGCCATCCTTTATGGAAATAAATTTTGAATCCTGCCCGCCTATCTCAAATACTGTCTCCACATCAGGAGAAAACGAAACCGCAGCGCGGGCCTGCGCAGTAATCTCATCCTTGACAACATCCGCGCCGATCAGCCTACCGGTCATATTTCTCCCGGAGCCAGTGGTAGCCGCTCCAAGTACTTTGACTTTTCCGCCAAATTCACTGCCCAGCTCCCCCAGCCCTGTCATTACCGCCTTGACAGGATTGCCGGCAGTACGCAAATAGCGATAACCCAGCACCTGATCAGCAGAATCCACCAGAACTACGTTGGTACTTGTAGATCCGACATCAACGCCGACCCAGCACTCCACAGGCTCACTTTCCATGGAAATATTCCGGCAGACATGCTTACCGGATGCATCGGCTACTCCATATCCGGGTAACGCAGGCAAAATGATCTTATCTTCAGAACAAAAGAGGGGACCGCAACTGCTTTGCAATGAATCAGACAATAGATCAAAATTAACGGTCCGGCTTTCTTTAAAACCGAGTATTGCCGCCCCCACGGCCCCCGTCATCCGGCCCTGCTGATGGGTAACAAGCTGCCCATCTTCCAAATCCAAAACCTTACACAGGGCAGACACAATCGCTTTGTTTTGTGAAACTCCCCCGGCAAAAAAGAACGGAGGGTTTCTGGGCAAACCGCGCATTACTGCATTGCGATAATTTCTGGTCGTGGCATAAGCCAATCCACGCAGCATATCCGGGATTGGCACCCCTTCCTGCTGGTGATGCGTGATGTCGGTCTTGGCAAAAACACTGCACCGTCCCGCAATTCTGGGGGTTGAAGAAGCTTCAGCTTCAATACGCGAATAATCTTCAATCTCAATCCCGATGCGTGATGCTTGCTCTTCAAGGAATGAACCGGTACCTGCCGAACAATCAGGATTTAGCGAAAAATCCACACCGGACGGCTTATCACCGGTAAATCCGGTTACGTAGCCGGCCAGTTGTCCGCCTATTTCAATAATTGACGCACAATCAGGAGCCAGAATTTTTGTACCTTCAACCAGCGCAGCAAGATCATTCACACTCTGGACAGTGCTATCTCCGGAAAGAACCTTACCGCCCGAACCAACAATTGCGCCGCAAAGCCCTGCAAAATTCAGCTCCGGCTTCAGGGCTTCCAGCATACGGGACAGCACCTGAACCGGCTGTCCTTTATGAAGTATATACCTGCTGTAGACTATGTCATGCTGATCGTTAAGAACTGCTACTTTTACCGAGGAGTAACCGATGTCTATGCCTAAGCTGTTCATACTTTTTCTCCATTTTAGTTAAGCAACTTAACAATTTTAATAAAAAATATATAACAATAAAATCCGCCCTTCGAAACGAAAGAACGAAACCCCAAAATAGTTTCTAATCAAAAATGAAAGTCTCTCCAATAGATAAATTCATCAAATTTTCTTACCGAACATTTCAGCCAAGCGATCATCCACAACGGTCTCAACTACTGAAAGCACAGCTGAAGCAGTTGCCAGCTGCGGATCTGTAAACTCACCCAGACGTTCGATGAGATTGGACATGTGCCGTTCGTGAAATTCCTGATGAATATTAAAGGCTTCCCACCCCTTACCGGTCAGACGGACCAAAATTTCCTTGCGATTGTCCGGGGCCTGTTCCTTAAGGGCAAACCCACGTTTTTCCAGTTTACCGACCATCTGCGAAACCGCGCTCTTGGTCACTCCAAGCACTGAGGCAATCGTTTTAAGGTTGGCACCCTCATTCAAACCGATCGCATGCAAAGCACGTATTTCACGCGGAGTAATCTCTATCCCTTCGCCTAAAGCAATAGGTTGCTCCTCAATCCTGCTATGCTTGTTAATTATGCGGGCCAATCTTCCAGTCATATAACGGATCGCTTCTTCTTTATTGTTCATTGGGTTTTGATAAAGATGCTTAACCATCTCTGTCAAGCTAAAAACTATACCGAATTGAACTGTAGACATTTGAACTTTTAGTAAACTGACCGAAAAAGGTCTGCTCGTGGGCACCTACAAAAATATTCGCCCCGCACCCTACAGTCATGCGGTCCGAAATCTTATACTGCACCCCGGGCCGTAAATAGGCATCTTCATCACTGGGCGAATAATAGCCGTCAAAGCTCAGCGTAAGATTCTGGTTCATAAGCTGCTGGGTGAACTGCATGGTGATAACATGCCGTAACTCATCTTTGGGATATTTGGGGTTATGCACTGCAAGATAATTTCCGTAATCCAACATCTGCTCAATGTAATACTGAACCTCACAATTACTGTCGGTCCAAAGCTCCTGCGCATACCCCACCAGATATCTGATTTCGGAATTATCAACCTGAGCATTGGTTCCGCCACGACTTTCAGTTGAATCATACAAAGCGACTTCCATATTACCGATCCCCGGCCCGACCTGTCCCCGGATACTGGCACCATAGACATTAAGTTCAGGGAACGTGGCTTCATCGTCCGAATTCATTCCAGCGGGCTTCTTCCAATACCCCCAGTAACCGTATAAAGCCAACTCATAGTTATTGATATTCTTATAAATACGAGCCGAGACTTCATCGTTCTCGAACCATTGGTCTGGTTCGTCTGTATCAAGGATATTATCCCTACCCACCAAGCGGTCTTCAAGTCCGCTAAAATAGGAAACGTACTGCCCGTCAATGTAACGGTCAGGCTCAAATTTAGGGGTATAAACAAGATCAACATTTGCCAGTTCGGTAAAAAAACTGACCTTGGCTGAATTGCAGGGAGCCTTAAGATATTCAGCATCCCTACCCATAAAAAAAGAACGCCAGTCCTTGGGAAAAAGGTCATTCAAGAAAACCAGTCCGCCTGTTCCCCAGGTCAGCACCTGCCTCCCTAATTTAATATCCATAAAATCCGTAGGCCGCGAGAACATCCATAATTCACGGGTTTCATAGACAATGCGCTCAGTCACCCCGTCAGCACGGAGATCTCCCTTGTATTTAAAATCAGCCCAGTCCGTGTAGGTAAAAATCTCTCCCTGCAAGCGCAGTTCAGCTATGGAAGTCTGCTTTTCTTCCGGGTCCATCTGGGTACGCGCTCCGGCACGGGCCTCAACAAAACCATTGAATTCCAACGGCGAGAACCGATCACCGAAAGACTCCAGCCAACTCTTGCCTCTCTCTTCTGCCAAGGCCGATCCGGCTGTTGCCGCCAGCAACAGCCAGACCATTATGGATATGCTCCTGAGCAGACTCATCGCATCAATTCCCTCGGCGGGCGGCGCAGATACCTTTCACCGAAAATGGATTCTTTAACCGG
>DDLU01000025.1 GCA_002340305.1 Desulfovibrio sp. UBA2564 | reverse complement strand
TCCCCTGATCTACAAACAGGAGAAGGCAAAGTGAATGAAATGAATTTCGTAGAGGTCGCCAGCACTGCTGTAGCCGCATGCGCTATTGCCGCTACCATCTGGCCCGAACCCAAGAATCCCACTCTCCGCAAGGTATGGAAGCTGGTTAACTTTGTCGGTGCCAACTTCGGCAAGGCCAAGAACAAAGGGGGTAAGTGATGCGCAAGCTCAACCTCTCATACCTGCTGCTGATTGTGATCATGTCCATGTCAGCTGCAGGATGCTTCCCTCACACCCACATCAACAACGTGCCTCCTGAACGGCAGGCAGAAGAAAACTTTATCCGTGATACCGGGCTTAGCCTCGATTCTCTGGATTCTGCCCGCGAGACTGCCTTCGAGGCAGTAATCAAGCTCTACATCGCTGATCAGGTGGACAAGGAAACATACGAGACCGCCGTGGAAGCTGACAGGGTATTTGATGAAGCGTTCAAGGCTGCGGGAGAATCCCTTAAGGCTTTCACCAAGGCTTCGCGCAAAGGCGAACCCGTCGAAAAGGCCACCGTTGAAACGGCTCTCACTGACGTCCGGTCCGCTCTCGAATCTCTTCAGGGGGTGAAATAATGCAGGCTTACATCGGCGTAACGATGCTTGAAGCAAAGCCTATGACAAAGGGCGAATACATCAAGCAGGAACACAGGGAAATCCCCGGTGACCCATGCGACCCCGGCTACCTTGTCAAAACCCCTGACGGTTATTGGGATTGGGTTCCTAAAGACTATTTTGAAGAAGTCTACTTCCCTCTTGAAGACCCGACCAAGATCAGCCTCGAAGATATCGACCGGATGCTTTCTCTCGAAGAAGCAACCCAGATCGACGAAAAGACTACCCTTGTTAAAGCAAACACTAAGACCGGCTTCGTCCAGTACGAGCCGTCTTCCTGCGTTGATCCGGCTAACTATGACCATGACATAGGCATTCAGGTCGGCATGGAGCGGATCAAAGAACGGGTGTGGCCTTTTATGGGATTCGTCCTTTCGTGGGGCCGCTTTGGTCTCAAGGAGAAGAAATAATGTCTGTTACCGCAACAATCGCAGCAATTAAAACCGGCTTCCTGATCGGCGACGCCGCGATCAAGCTCGGAGCTGAAGGCTGGAAATTCTACAAGGAAATGAATCAAGAAAATGCCGACGCGTTTTCCGAAGAAGCACTTCAGAAGATCATCGACGACCACCGCAGTACTGAAGAAATTCTCGCAGAACACGGAATTGAAATGCCTAAAGGTGAGGACTAATCCATGGCCCCTCATGAAGAGTCGGAAGTAAAAGACCTGCTGATCCGTGTGGATGAGCGGGTGAAGTCTATTCAGGAAGACATTGCCGAAATTAACGGCGCACGTCGGTGTCATACTCACGCAGAAAAATTCAAAACTCTTGAACGTTTCGTTTGGGGAATGGCGGCGGTTGTCGGCGGGATAGCAACCCGGGTTCTTTATGAGGCTTTCAAGTAATGACTTCGCTTCCTGGTCGCCCTTGCAACTTTCATGGTTGCCCTAATATCTGCCGCGATGGTTCCGGCTGGTGTGCCAAGCACAAAGCCTATGGTGAGCAGAAGGCGAAGGACAATCAGAAGGCTTATCAGAAGCGGCGCGGGAGTGCTGCAAGTCGTGGTTACGGCGGCGAGTGGCGCAAGATTAGAGCGGCGAAGCTTAAGCGTAATCCTCTTTGTGAGGAATGCGAGAAGCACGGCAGGGTTACAGCAGCGTGGACAGTCCACTATATTGACCATGACCAGCGGAACAACGCAGACGCTAACCTGATGAGCATGTGCCGGGATTGTCACGAAATCCACCACGGCAGGAAGCGCGGAGGTAATCGTGGATAAATGCCCGGTCTGTAGACTGCCCATCGACGCAGAACATCACCCTCAGTGTGAGATTAAAAAAGCGTTGGATGCAGGTAAAGAAGGAGGGTGCAACACATGCACATACCGCCCGACAATCCGGGAACTCTGTGCAGCTTGCGGGATAGCCACATATGAGTGTGAAACCTCGCTTAAACGGCTCTTTGAAGATTGTGAGCCATGGCCCGCCTGTTCGATGTTTAAGTTCGATGATGAGGCCGAAGAACCGGAACTGTTTTGGCCTCAGAAGGGGGGCGGGGTCAAAAGTCTAGAGCCTTGGCGGCCTTAGACCGTTGTGGGCGCAAGATTTTCACGTTGTCAAATTAGAGGGTGGGGGTATCCGGGTGTCTGAGAGAGACAGAAAGACCCCTAAAATCTGTTTGAAAATCTAAACTGTGGGGCGGGTGCTCCAAGGAAAATTTGAGGGCTTAAAAACGATGCCGCCGAGAGGAAGAAAACCCAAACCGGATAACTTGAAAGTCATTCAAGGGACTGCCCGGAAAGACCGGATGAACGAAGATGCCCCGAAGCCGGATTTATCCATTCCGGTTCCGGGTGATCATCTTTCACCGGAAGCTCTTATGGAGTGGGGGCGGATTTCGCGAGAACTTCACAAGCTTGGTTTGCTTACTGAAATAGATCGTCCTGCGCTGGAGGCATATTGCCAAGCATACGGACGGTGGGTGGCTGCTGAACGGGAGATGAAAAAACCGGATTTTTCACTGATCATCACCACCCCCAAGGGCGCACAAATTCAGAACCCTTTAATCGGCATCGCTAACACTGCCGTTGAAATCATGCGTAAATATTTGACCGAATTCGGCATGACTCCCAGCAGTCGCAGCCGGGTGATTGTTCCGAAGAAAACCGAAAAAACAAATCCTTTCGCAGCTATGGGAAGTTAGGAAATGGCAAGGCAGAAATACCCGCACGTAAATATTGCAAATAAATACGCCCGTGACGTTGTTGCAGGGCGCATTGCTGCGTGTGTTTTTGTGCAGTTGGCCTGCCAGCGTCATTTGGATGAACTTAAGCGCGAAAAGCAGAAGAATTTCATTTACCGCTTTGACCGTGCCGCCGGGGAGGATGTTTGCTACTTCGCCGAACTCTTCCCTCACGTAAAAGGGAAATGGGCCGGAACTAATATTCACCTTCAGCCATGGCAGTGCTTCATTCTTGTGGTTGCTTTTGGCTGGAAACGGAAAAGCGACGGCCTGCGTCGATTCAGGGAAATTTTTGCTTTAGTCCCTCGTAAAAACGGTAAGTCTGTTTTGGGCGCAATTATAGCTCTGTATTTGACTTTTGCCGATGGTGAAGCCGGGGCAGAAGGGTACACTGGAGCCACAACGGAAAAGCAGGCTTGGGAGGTCTTTGGCCCAGCAAGACAAATGGCCTTACGCACCCCTGCTTTTTTAGAGCATTACGGTGTTGAAGTTCACGCAAAACGTTTGGTTTCGCTGAATTCTAATAGTTGGCTTGAGCCTCTTATCGGAAAGCCCGGTGATGGTTCTAGTCCTCACTGCTCAATTGTGGATGAATATCATGAGCATAAAACGCCTGATCTGTACGACACCATGGTTACAGGTATGGGCGCGAGAACTCAGCCCATGCAGGCAGTTATTTCTACTGCCGGAACTAATTTGAAAGGCCCTTGCAAGGTTAAGCAAAAAGAGGCTGAAAAGGTTCTCCGGGGTGAGCTCACAAATGAGGAACTCTTTGTAATCATTTTCACCATCGACGATACCGACGATTGGCAGGATTTGGAAGTCTGGAAAAAGGCAAATCCGAATTACGGCGTGAGTGTTCAGGAAGATTTTTTGATTCGGATGCACCGCGATGCAATGCAGCTTGCATCAAAGCAAAATATTATCCGCTGCAAGCATTTGAATCAGTGGATGAACGCTGATGTGGCATGGATGAACATGGTCGAGTTTAACAAAACTGCCGATTCAAGCCTTGATATTAGTGTGTTCAGCCACCTTGATGCTTATGGGGCTGTTGATCTTTCCAGTAAGATTGACCTTGCCAGCTTAGGAATAGCTTTTGAATACGAGGAGGTCGTTTACGGCTTCTATCGCTATTACTTGCCTCGCCGTACCATCAATTTACCAGAAAACCATCATTATCAGCAGTGGCGGCATGAAGGCTGGCTTATCGAAGCCGGTGAAGCCGTGATCGACTATTCTTTTATCGAACAGGACTTGCTTAACTTTGCCCGTATGCTGAATTTTGCTGTGGTTGGCTATGATCCCTATCAAGCAACTCAGTTCGCTACCCGTATGATGGATCAGGGGCTGCCCATGGTCGAGATTCCCCACACGGTTAAGAATTTATCCGAGCCTATGAAGGAACTGGAAGGGCGTGTCCTTTCCGGGAAATTTAAGCATGACGGGAACCCGATTACAACATTCTGTTTTTCAAATGTCGTCGCGCATGTGGATAAGAAGGACAATATTTATCCGAACAAAGAATTTCATGAAAACAAGATTGATGGGGCTGTGGTCACAATCATGAATATGAACCGCATCATTGTCGGCCCCCCTGAATATGAAACAGAAATCGAAAACGCTTTCCGGGAGCTGTGATGTTTGGATTCGGTGGCAATAAAAAGCAGCTTAAGGAAGAAGTTCAATCACTTCGTGAAGAGCTGGAACAGATTAAGAACGAAGCCAAGGGCGATTATCCGCTTTCATGGTCGGATGTTTTTAACGGGAATGTGACCGCTTCCGGTGCTGTGGTTAATACCACCACAGCAATGCGGGTTTCCGCTGTTTTTTCATGCGTAAGGATTATTTCAGGAGCGGTCCAATCTTCCCCGGTTAAGATTTTTAAAAGGGATGGAGAATCAAGTTTACCCGCTCCAAATCATAGCCTTTCCCGTCTTCTTTCGTTGCGTCCCAATGAGCATATGACCGCTTCAACCTTTTGGCAGATGTTCACAAGTCAAAAGGTTTTAAATGGGAACGGCTACGCAGGGATTCTTCGCACAAGAAATGGAAAACCTGAAGCACTTGTTCCACTATTGGAAAACAGAGTTGAACCTTATCAGGCTTGGCAGCTTGGACTTGATAAAAAATTGAATGTGTCAGCGTCGCGCCTTTATTATCAGGTTATGTGGGATGATGGGACAAGCAGTGTTTTAGATCAGGATGACATGCTTCATGTCCCTAATATCGGTTGGGATGGCTGGAAAGGTCTTTCCACCATCAAAGCAGCGGCTGAAGGCATGGGCCTTGCCCTTTCGGCGGAAAAGAGCGCGTCCAAGTTGTTTTCCAACGGAATGATGCCGGATCTTTCTATTTCATACCCTAAAAATCTTAGTGACGATGCTTTCAAGCGATTGCGTCAGCATTTGGATCAACGATATTCGGGAGCCGGGAATCATCATAAGCCGTTAATTCTTGAGGCTGACGGCTCCGCTAAGACTCTTTCTTTGAACGCAGAAGATGCCCAGTTGCTTGAGTCTCGCGCTTTTTCCGTTGCTGATATTGCCCGCTTCTTCGGTGTTCCGCCGGTGATGATCGGCCAGAGTGAGAAAACCAGTTCCTGGGGAACTGGTGTAGAGCAGATGGCCCGCTGGTTTACCACTTTTAATATGAACCCCCATTTCACCAGCATCGAGCAGGAACTTGAGGTCAAAATTTTTCGTACCGGCACATATTACGCCAAGTTTGACGAATCCGAGTTGACCCGTGGTGACACTAAAACCCGGCACGACTCTTACAAGACGGCGCGAGGTTCCATGCAGGAACCCGGATATATGACCATCAATGAAATTCGTAAACGTGAAGGGCTGCCACCTATCGAGGGCGGCGATGTTCTTCAGAAACCAATGATAAAAGAGGCCGCAAAAAATGAACAATAAACTTTTTCAGTTGTTGCGGGATAACCAGAAGGCACAGGCACGGATTCCCATCAAGTCAGAGCTGTCCGAGGATGAAGCTACAATCTACCTCTATGACGTGATTGTTTCTGACGATTATTGGGGCGGTGTCGCTGCTGAAAGTTTCGTGAAGGAACTGCATAGCCTTACCGCGCCTGTAATTCATTTGCGGGTCAATTCTCCCGGAGGTGATGTTTTCGCGGCCCGTGCAATTGAAGCGGCAATCCGTGAACACGGTTCAAAGGTTATCGCCCACATTGATGGTTACGCCGCCAGCGCAGCATCATATGTAGCACTGGCCGCTGACGAGGTGATCATGTCCAAGGGCTCGTTTTTCATGATTCACAAGGCTTGGACTCTTGCTTTCGGTAACTCGGATGATTTCATGGAAACGGCGGCTCTGCTGGATAAAATAGATGAAGCTCTTGTCGCAACCTATGAGGATGAAACCAAGCTTGAGGCGGCTGAAATTCTCAAAATGATGGCCGCTGAAACATGGATCAGTTCGGAAGAAGCCGTGGAAATGGGGTTTGCTGACTCTGTTGTGGAATCGGCCCCCAAGAATTGCAAAACGTGGAACCTTTCAGTTTACGAGAAGGCCCCGGAACCGGAAGCGCGAGACGAACCGAAGCTGGTTGAATCTCCCGATCCTGAACCGGAACCCGAAGAGAAGCCGGAAAAACAGCCCGAAACAGTGAATAACCGGGAAAAGTATGAGCAGCTTTCCCGTCTTTTTAAAAATTACAGCGACTAGCGGTTCCCGCGTCGCATAAATCAACATCTGGAGGAATACAGATGAGCACCATTCAGAATTACCGCGAAGAGCGTAACGAGAAGGCGCGGGAGTACCGCAATCTGCTGGATAAGCAGCCCGAAGACACCAAGCTTTCCGAAGAAGTGCAGGCGGAGCTTGACGGCCTGATTGACGACATTGACCGTCTGGACAACCGCATCAGTGCAGAGCAGAAAATCCTTGACCGCGCTGCCGATGATCTCGCCAAAGATCAGGCACGGGAAAAGATCGAGAAGGACCCGTCAAGCCCTGAAGGGCTGTTGGCAAAATGGATGATCGGCGGAGACAACGCCCTGACTGCCGAGGATTGGCAGGTTATCAGGAACACCATGTCCACCGGAACCGGGTCCGAAGGAGGCTATACCGTTGAAACCGACCTCGCCAAAGAAGTCCTTGAAACCTTGAAGGAATTCGGCGGCATGCGTGAGGTTGCTACTTCCATCAAGACCGCACAGGGCAACCCCATTAACTGGCCCACCACTGACGGCACCAGCGAAGAAGGTGAACTTGTTGACGAAAACGCCGCTGCTTCCGAGGAAGATATTTCTTTCGGAATCAAGTCGTTCCCGGTTTACAAGTTCAGTTCCAAGGTCGTGACCGTTCCCATTGAGCTTTTGCAGGATTCTTCCTTCAATCTGAATCCCTTCATTAACAATCGTCTGGGCCAGCGTCTGGCGCGTGTTAACAATCGGCTGTTTACTGTGGGAACCGGGGTGAACCAGCCGGAAGGTATCGTTACTGCATCCGTGCAGGGCGTTGAAGCCGCAGCCGTTGACGTGGTCACCTGGGAAGAACTGGTGGACCTCGAACATTCAGTCGATCCTGCATACCGCAAGCTTGGTTGCCGTTTCATGTTCCATGACGACACCCTGCGTGAAATGAAGAAGATGAAGGACAATCAGAGCCGTCCGCTGTGGATGCCCGACATTATCGGCGGTGAGCCTGCTACTTTCCTGAACTACGGCTACAGCATCAATCAGGACATGGCCGCCATGGCTGCGGCTAAAAAGTCCCTCTTGTTCGGTCGTCTTTCCGAATACGTTATCCGTGATGTTATGGCGGTTACCT
>DDLU01000075.1 GCA_002340305.1 Desulfovibrio sp. UBA2564 | reverse complement strand
TACAAAAGGGTTTAAGAATCCCAAACTTTTTTATTATGGCTTCGCCACCTTGGATGGCAAATTTCCAACTAAATATCAGTTGGAATTACCTGCTTATCCAGAGCGCAGCCCCTTCCAGTTCTTGCAAAAGCTTAACACTCAGCGAACGGGGGAATAATTTTTCGATTGCGGTCTTGTCGTGTACGCCGCGTCCGGCTGCAACTACGGCGTAAGGCCTTTTAGCAACATGATCCAGAATTGCCCTGGCTACGTTATCGCCATCAAGAACCAATTCCTTAATACGCTCCGGGGCCACGCCGTTACCTTCAAGGTGCTGGCGGGTAATGGAAAAAATATCTTCCGCAGTAACCGCACCCTTTTCCTTGGAATCGTGCACATGCAGCATGATTATGCCGTGGTTCGGATTATCACCGAGCACGAAGCCTACATGGTCCGCAATTCGTTGTGAGGGGAAATCCTCATCCACACAGAGCAATAAATCCTTGCGCGGAATCTCTTGCGGGCATTTGCAGAACCAAAGCGGGAAGTCAATCTCTTCCCAGATAACCTTGCTGCCCACGCTGTAATCGAAAAATTCTTCAAGCGCAGATTGAGGCTGGCGGCCCAATATGACCGCGTCATACATGCCCTTGTGCCCTTCCTGTACTATCTCACGGGCGGTGTTGCCACGCGAATAAATACTTTTCACATCAATTTTGCTTTCTTCGCAAAAATTATGGTCGATGAACCATTGCCGGGTATCATCCAGCAATTTGCGTCCCTTGGAAAGAGTCCCTTTATTCCACGAACTCTTGGGCGGAGCCACGTGAAAAAGAGTGATACGCACATCACAAGGGGAATGAAAAAAATTCTTTATAAATCTGACCGCATAAGAAGCCGAACTATCCTCACGAACACATACAAGAAGATGCTTTTCCATGTTTCACCGTACCCTGTTGCTGTCGAAATATAAAAAAGCAGCAAAGCTACTTTCGATTACAATGACTTATTACAGAATAACCACAGTAAAACATTTAAACAAGCGAAGATTTTCATGGTGTCCATAAAGCACCCTGAGCTAT
This sequence comes from Desulfovibrio sp. UBA2564, assembly GCA_002340305.1. Classification (GTDB taxonomy): domain Bacteria; phylum Desulfobacterota; class Desulfovibrionia; order Desulfovibrionales; family Desulfovibrionaceae; genus Maridesulfovibrio. The sequence continues at coordinate 6,885 of DDLU01000075.1, read as the reverse complement.
TTAAAGATCGTTCTCGTAGCGCTCATTTTCACTGTACAGACAACCGCAGTACTGCTGGCGGTAAATGCCCATTTCCTTGGAACGTTCAATGCCTTCTTTCCAGCCTTCGCGGAAATCGTAGTAGTAGAATTCGCACTTACTTTTTCCGACCATGTCTTTTCCAAGCTCGGCAATGCGTTCATGTTGCTGAAACTTACTGTAGAGTAAAGTGGTGGTGTAAAAATCGAAATTGCCACGCTTGGCAAGGGAAAGGGTCCGCTCCAGACGGTCCGCATAACAATGAAAGCAGCGATTGGCTTCGCGAAAAGCGGCGTTGCGGAACCATTTTTTGGAATCATATTCATCCAGCCTGCCGATGACCTTCACGCCCATCTTTTCGCAGACTTCAAGGAAGCCCTCCCTACGGCGCAGGTATTCCTGCAAGGGATGAATATTCGGATTGTAGAAAAACGCGGAAACTTCAAGACCCTGATCACGCAGCTTATCAATTGTAGTTATGGAGCACGGCCCACAGCAAGCATGAAGAAGTATTCTCTTAGATGACATATCTGGAACGCCCTAACGCGCTACTTGCGAAGCATAATGAAAAGTTTTGGAATTCTTAAACCCTTTTCCAAAAGGGTTTAAGGCCCCCGGCAGGATCCCCGAAGGGCCGCCGGAGGCATTCCTTATAATGAAAGCGCTAGTCATAAATCTCACCCGGTTCGGGGACCTTTTGCAGACCCAGCCTGTAATCACCGCTCTTGCGGAACAGGGCTACAAAGTCGGGGTTATGTGTTTGCAAAATTTTGCCGGGACAACCCAGCTGCTGCGCAATGTGTCGCGTACTTTTTCGCTGCCCGGAGCTTCCATGTTGGCTGCTGTTGACCGTGACTGGCGTAAAGCGATTAATATTTTTGAATCATACTGCGTTGACATAGAAGAGACCTTCGGCCCGTCACTGGTCATAAACCTGACCCCGTCCGTTTCATCCCGCTTGATTACCCTGCGGCTGGGTAAGGGGCGCGAGGTGCGCGGATTTGCCATGGACGAATTCGGATTCAATGCCGACACTTCCCATTGGGCCGGATTTCTGCAAATGGCATCCGCCAATCGCGGAGCCAGTCCGTTCAATGTGGTTGATCTGTTCAGTAAGGTTGCCGGCATAGATCGGCCTGCGCCGTTCGAATTGGCTGAGCCGACCCCGGAGATGAAAGTCGCGGCCTTGAAACTTTTGGAAAATCCTGCTCCCGGAGCGGAAGGATTTGTCGGATTTCAGCCCGGAGCCAGTGAAGACCGCAGGCGTTGGCCTATTGCCCATTTCAGGGCTTTGGGGTGGAGACTTTGGAAGGAAAAACGCCGCGTTCCGGTTCTGCTGGGTACTGAGAGTGAGAAAGTTTTGGGCGAGCAAATTTTACAGGGGGCGGAATTTCCTGCCGTTAACTTAATGGGCGGGACTTCGTTACCGGAACTTGCTGCAGTCCTGCGCCGTCTGGATTTGCTGGTTACCAATGATACCGGAACCATGCATCTTGCTGCCGGGTCAGGTACCCCGCTGGCTGCAATTTTTCTGGCGACAGCCCAGCCTTGGGACACTGGTCCGGCTGCTGATAATCTTTGCTGCTTTGAACCGGATCTTGATTGCCATCCTTGTCCCTTTGGGCAGAAATGCGCCTTTGATAATATCTGTCGGCAGGAAGTCGATCCTGATGCTGTTTTCGATGCAGCCTCATCTTATATTGATAGTGGTGTTTGGCCGCGTCTTGAAAACCGTTCCGTTCGCGCTTACCAGACCGGACGTGATGAGTTGGGAATGATTGCCCTGACTTCTCTTTCCGGGCACGAGCAGAGTGACCGCCATAAGTGGATCATTTTACAGCGTGAGCTTTATCGTCGTTTTCTTGACGGTGCAGGTTTTGCCGAGGGCGAAATTCCTGCCGTTGATCTCTCACCGGAGTTCCGTACCAGATTACTTACTGCGCTTAACAGCTGCCGCGATGTGCTTTTTCTGCTCAGCAAGCAGGTGATGCTTTTACAGGCTAATCCCATCGAAGCTGTGAAGCTGAAATTTTTAGCCAACTTGCAAAAAATACAGGATATTTTGTCTTCATGTCCTGAGCTTTCCGTGCTGTCTTCCATGTGGATGGTCGAATCCAGAACCCATGAAAGCATGGATGGCCTGGTGGAACAGCTGGTTCGCTATATGGATTTGATCAATGCCGTGACCGTATCTGTTGAATAATGTTGGCATGACTTTTGTATAAAATAGGGCGTACCGGACCAACCGGAAAAAATTACGTACCTATTTTAGGAGGAGAGTCACTATGATCGTTATCGATGGAACCAAAACTGATCTGGATATCAGAAGTTTTGAAAATCTTGAGCAGATTTTTGAAAAGGTAATGGAAGACGGCCACCTTGAAGACCGCATTGTAACTGACGTTAAAGTCAACAATGAACCTTTCAGTGAAATTTACCCCAACCAGTCGGAAGATATTGAGTCTTCTGAAATTGAAAGCCTTGAAATCACCAGCTCTCCCGCTATTGAGATGGCTTCTGCTATTACCCTTGAACTCTACAAGGTAGTCAACATCATGGCTGGCGGCGGTAAACAGGTCGCAGAACTTTTCAGACAGGCTGATGATGCTGAAGCACTTGAACTTTATCAGGATCTTCTTGATGTTATCAGAGATTTCCTCGGCATGGTCGGCAACCTGCGCGAGCAGTTCTCCATCAAACAACATGCTGATTTTGAAAAAGTTGTGGAAGATTTTTCCGGTCTTTTCACTGAAATGACCGAAGTCCTTGAAAACGAGGACTGGATTTTACTGGCTGATTTGCTTGAATATGAATTTCTGCCTTCCGTTGAAAAGTGGAAGAGTGTTATCTCCATCATTCGCGAGGATCTTCGGGAGGTAGCCAAGAGGTAAACTGCTATGGCTGAAACCTTGAAACTTCTGGATCAGGCTCTTGAAATTGGATACGAGGAGTTGAGATTTCTTGTGGCGGGAGAGGTAGATGATGCCTTTGACGCTGCGGAAAGGAGAGGTGTTCTCACCGATCAGGCTCTGGAAACAAAAGAGAGCGTCAGTCTGGATGATATTCTGGAAAAGCTTAACAAGCTCAAGAACCTGCAGGGGCAGCTCACTGCGGAAGCTAAGAAGCTCCATGCTTCCCTGAGGCAGGATATCGGGCGGGTTAAGAAGGAAAATGTCCGTTTCAAGGGGTACGGCAGTGCCGCTCGCGGCACCCCCTTGATTGCTAACCGTTACCTTAACAAGGTTGGATAAATCGCAGGACGGTAAATAGAGCTGTCCTTAGCGTAACCACGGTACAAGTATCCCCCGCTAACTATTGAAGTTGGCGGGGGATTTTCAGACTGAAGATAAAGCACTATCTGCAGCGTAAAGTAAATTGTCAGCGAGTCTTCGCGATCTACAAAATCTTACCCCTGTGGGGAGATGTAAAAAAAGCAAAAAAATCACGTATACTTGAATACACTTCGTTCCTGTCTTTTTTTTGCGCCTTGCATTTGGCTCTTTCTTTTCAGGCTGTTTAAATTGATGCCCAGTCAATATTCTGTTCGTTATCATCACGCATCTTTCCGGTGGTGGTAAATTCTACCCCGACACGGCAGGTGTGTCCGTCCATTATTTCTATGGAGCGTATTTTCCCGGCATACCAGTATGGTTTAAAAACTTTTTGGCGGAAATTGAACATGAATATGCTGATCAGCACATCATCATCGACATTGAATTTCGATTCTACCAGTTCCGGGGAAGACCCGACTCCGATTCCGCCGTTGGAAATGTTGATAACCTGATTCTCTTCGTGTCCGGTGGAACGGGGATCATATGAGTTGACCGCAAGATCGGGGATGCGGTCCACAAAGGAGGTGTCATCGCTGTCCGGTCTGCCTCGCCAGAGTTTCACCCTGATGAATTGCTGGTCGATGACCCTTTTGCGTTTGTGGCGCCGCCTTTTGACCAATGAAAATTTTACCGGCGGGGTCAGGGTCATTCTGCCACCTCCATCAGAATCGCATTCAATGGAGCTTATGATCGACCTGAAGGAATTGACTTTTCCAGCGGCACTTTGTTCCGGGGGAAACATTAGGATTACTTCAGCGGTCGGAGTCAGATCCGCAATGCCGTGTTCTTCGATAATTTCAAGGCGCATGCGGTCCGGCTTAGCTGCTGTAAGCACAGCCCGCCCGAGTACGTTATTGTGCCCCCCGGCAGCTGCCACATCCATGATGGTTCCGCTGCTCTGGAAAAATTGGACAAAGTCAGTCGGCCTCTGCGGTTTTTGGATATTTTTCTTTTTGGGGCGTAAGAGCAGAAATACAAATACTGCCGCCAGCAGGGCGATCAATCCAGCAGCAGCCAGAATCATATACATGGATTCACGGGGCATAGCAGAGATAATTTTTTCAACAGGACCAATTACTTCCGATTGAATCAGATCGATAATGTATTGAAGATTAATTTTTTCCATTGTCAAATTTTCCATAACGACTATTATTTACGGTTAAGAAATTTTAACCACTAGTATATGTACGGCTAGTGGCAGAATAATGTCAATGTTATGTAATTGCTGGACTAAGAAGAATATTACGGCTAATCCTCTCCCTGACAGAGGGGAATACCCGGTCAACAGGTTGATATATTTGTATCGGACATATTGTCTGTGTTGCTTAAATTTTTGAAAACAGGGCTGTTTTTAAAATGCTCGAAAGAACTTTTTGTCATCTAAAGGGAATTGGAAGTACCACTGAAGCCAAAATCTGGCAGGCCGGCGTGAATAGCTGGCATGATATCCTTGATGGAGCTACCACGCCTCTTTCTGATGCAAAAATGAATGAATTGGAAAAGGGATGCGGCGAATCAAAGCAGAAGCTTGAAGAAAGCGATGCCAACTGGTTTGCCGATCGTCTTCCTGCTTCCGACCAGTGGCGTCTTTATTCTCATTTCCGGGATAATGTTGCCTATATTGATATTGAAACCACCGGAACTGACGCTTCAAGCTGTGACATAACAACCATCGCGCTTTGGAACGGTAAAGAGATCAAGACCTATGTTCAGGGTAAGAATCTCTATAATTTCGAAGAAGAAATTGCCAAGTATCCTCTGATTGTAAGCTTTAACGGCAAATGCTTTGATGTGCCGTTTATTGAGAAATATTTCGGTATCAAGGTAGAAGCAGCCCACATTGACCTGCGTTTTGTCTTCCGCTCTTTGGGTATCACCGGAGGGCTTAAGGGGATTGAACGCTACTTCGGCATGGATCGTGGTGACGCAGAAGGTTTGGACGGTTATTTTGCAGTTTTGCTTTGGAATGAATATGAAATGAACGGTGATGAGCGTGCCCTTGAAACCCTGCTGGCTTATAACGTACTGGATAGTGTGAATCTGGAAAATCTTATGATCAAAGGTTACAACCTGCACATTGAAAGATTTTCCCAGCATGATCTTGAGCCCATTGCTGAGAAGATCGAACCTTTGAATCCTTATAAAGCCTATCGCGAAGTTGTGGATGGGATCAGGGCTAAATACTCCGGCGAAGGTTCATTCCGCAGATACTAATCAATATCGCTGACAGGTGTCTTTTTTGCCGCCTGCGCAAGATGGAATTTTTTGCCTCTAAGGGCCGTTTCCAGATTTGGATACGGCCCTTTTTATGTTTTTTTTGAAATAAAAAAGTCTTTTAAAATATGTACTTATCTTGAGGTCTAGAATTATTTTAAAAATGAACTTTATGCCTTTTGATAAATGGGAACAGTCTGTGCATTCCTTCCGGCAGTAGGTAAAGCATGCCTTCATGATTTTAATATATGATGTTCGCAAGGAGTGTTGAAATGCAGGAACAAAGCACAGTTGATATGGGTAAAATTCATCATGCTTTCATGGGCCCGGAGGAGATGGTCATAGATCCGTCTCTTTATTCTGACAGTCCTCTGCTGGAGGATGTGGACCGCATGAGCGATCCCTCTGTCAGGATTTCCGATTCCATGATCATGGGAATGGTGCTCAAATTTTTCTATTGCTATGTAAATAAAGGCGGGTTTGATCAGCCTGTTTCTCTTGAAGAAGTTAGCAAACTCTGTGAGATGTTCAGCCGTCACCGCAGCCTCAATGAGCCTGATGATGATATCGAGCTGATGAATTATCTGCGCCAGTGGTCTTTTTCATTACGCATGCTTGCTGACATCACCAAGACCAGCCACATCATCCGTTCCATCGTCACCCAGAATATTTCACCCAAACTTCTTGAGCAGGAAGAATACGTAGGTCTTGATATCGGGACCGGAACCGGAATCCTGCTTCTTGCCCAGCACATCCATGCTCGCCGTAACGGTTTCAAGAAGATTGTCCTGTACGGTATTGAGTACGACAAGATGGTCGGCTTGCAGAGTTACAAGATTTTTAAGGAGCTGAACATTGCTGAAATTATTCTCGGCGATGCCCGCGATGCCAAAAATTACGAGCCGCTTGCAAACAAGGTTGTGACCTTTGTTTCCAACGAAACCGTAGCTGCAATGCATCAGCCTTTGCGCCGCGAGCATTTTGTGTCCATCTGCAAAACTTTGTTCCGCACTCTAGGTAAAAACATCAAGGATGCCGCCTTCTTCCCCGAAGGACTTATCGCTTTCTGCAAGGATCTTAATGTTTCCGTGCTACTGGCGAAAAATACTGCCTTTCAGGGGCCCAAAGAATATCATGACATGAATTTGTTTCCGCAAGGCATCATAATCGAAGGGAATATTGTTCCACTGCATCAGCTTGGCGAAGAGTTGCTGCCCTATCTATCAGAGTGGGCACAGCGCAGGCTGCCGCGCAGGTGGTAGATTCAACGCTTTACACAGCATCATATTTATATAATGATCCGCGCGCCTCGAAAGGGGCG
>DDLU01000001.1 GCA_002340305.1 Desulfovibrio sp. UBA2564 | reverse complement strand
AGTCCCTGCGCATCAGGATGAACTTCATCCACCGCATCAGGCAGTTCATCAGCAGTAAAGATCATGGCCCGCATACGATCCCAGCCGTAATTGCGCTCTTCGGGATTGAGCAGATAAGCGGCAAGGCTCAAATCAAACCAACGGTTAAGCGGGATTCCTGCCCATGCTTCATCAGCACGCAAAAAGGACTTCACGTCAGCGACCGCAATGTTCTTAGCTGAATGCAATCCTGCCACCAGATCAGCGGCAGTGAGTTTACACATCAGTTCATCACCATCAACACCGACAAAAAAGATATTACCTTCGCGGACAAGACCGACTTCTTTATCGGTAAAATCGGGAAGTTCGGATGCGGCTGAAATTTTCTTGAGTTCAAGACGGTTTTCAGGCGCAGCAGGGGCCGGGGTATCTTCACCAAACAGGGAGAACTGTCCCCCCCCGGATGCTGATTTCTTGGACTTGGCTGCAGGAGCTGAAGCATCCTCACCGAACAGGGAAGCCTGACCGGATGCTATTTTCTTGGAACTTCCAGCAGGAGCCGGTCCACCGGATGATGCAAACAAAGCCTTCACATCACGCACCAGAGAACGGAACTCGTAGGTAGACATAAATTCAGCAGCACGGTCTGCATCAACATCACGCAGTGTGCACTGGGCGAGATCACAGCCGGAACAACTATCCAGCCGCATGCGGGTCAGTTCGCGATAGACAAAAATATTTTCCAGCTCATCCTTCATTTTTTTCTGGATGGCAGGCTTGAGATTCTCGAAGTTATCGCGGATGGCTTCAAGTGTAGGATACTCAAGCATAATCTTGGTGGCTGTCACTTTACCAACACCCGGAACACCGGGAATGTTGTCAGCAGAGTCACCAACCAAGGCCTGAAAGTCAGCCCACTGCTCCGGTTCCATCTTGGTATCTTCGCGGAAATCAGCAAGGGAAGTAATCTTTTCCTTCTTCCCGGCCGGGTCCCACATAAAAACATTTTCATCAAGACACTGCTTGAGGTCTTTATCCGCCCCAAGAATAACTACCGGGCGCTCAGACTTGTAGCGCGCAGCAAGGGAAGCAATACAATCGTCCGCCTCTTCACCTTCGGAGACGATAAGCGGCACCCCCAGAACACCCAGTGCTTCTTTCAGCGGCTCAATCTGGAAACGCAGGTCGTCGGGCATGGGCGGACGCTGGGCCTTGTACTGGTCATAAAGTTCGTGACGGAAATTTTTGCCCTTACCATCCAGCATGAAAACCAGATACTTGGGTTTTTCCTCTTTGATGACCTTGAGCAAGGTCCGAAGCACGAAAAACAGGGCGTTGGTAGGCACTCCGTCCGAACGTTTAAGGTCCGGGTAAGCGTGAAAACCACGATAGAAAAAGGCTGAACCGTCAATTAGGTACAGCGGATCACCGTCAAAATTTAATTTATCTTTGAGTGCCATTATATGCCTTAGGGTTCACACCCTGCAATTGTATGATTTGGATAAAAATCAGATACGCTTAACGATCTTCTTGCCCTTGGTCAGCTTCTTGAGCACAAAGGATTCAGGATCGGCATCCTCAAGAGCCTCCAGCTTTATTTCAGCCCGCGCCGCAGCCTTATGGCCTCCGGCTGAACCTATATCGTTAAAAAGCTTGGCTGCCATCTTGCCCATATCCTTACGCAATCCGTCGCCACGGAAGATGACCACAAGGGTATCTTCGTAGATGCCGGAAACGACATCCCATGAAACCCCGTGAACGCGCATGAGGAAATCAGCAAGAATAACCAGAGTATCCGGGTTTTCCACCTTGCCGATATGGGAAAAAAGGCCGGGACCGATGCGGCGCAGATTGTAAAACGCACGGGAAAAATATCGCAGCCAGTCAGGATGGATTTCACTGCGGGTTATGCGCTTAATGAGATCCATATCCGCGTATTTTGTAAGGTATCTGAACGCCTTGACATCATCGTCAATAAAGGGACGCTCAAAGCTCTGGGTATCGGTTTTGATACCGTAAAGAAGTGCGGTAGCCAGTAATTTGGCGGGGCGGATCTTCAAGTTGTAGAGATACTCGGTCATCATGGCACTGTTGGAACCGTACTTGGGACGGATATCCACAAACTCCGCATGCGGATAAGCTTCTTCCGGCAGCGGGTGATGGTCGATTATCACGGAAAATTTTAATCCCTCGAAATCGGGATGATGATGCGGCTGTGAATCAAGGATAGCAAACCTGTCGTACTGGGCCACAAGAGTAGGAATCATCTTCTGGGCCGGGATGCGCAGGTAATGCATCATGGCAAGGTTATCGAGACGCTTGACCTCATTAATATGGGCGATGCCCACCTCAGCGACCCTGCGTCCGATGATACGTTTAAAAGCCATTGCCGAAGCCAGAGAATCCGGGTCGGCATTGACCACTACCAGCCAACGCTCTTCCTTATTGCAAAGGGCGAGCAAATCCTGAAGCTGATCTTCAAGCTGTTTAAAATAAGCCATAGCTACTTCTTCAGGGTCAGGGGCAACCCTGCGGCCACAAGATAAACTTCATCTGCGATTGCGGCCATTGTACGGTTGAGTAATCCGAGTTCGCGAACAAACTTACGGACTTCACGTGTCATTGCCAACGGGCCGAGCCCCACCTCACATGACACCAAAACAACATCCGGCCCTTTCCATTCAGATAAAAGCCGGACAACCTCCCCGATCTGCTGCTCCCCGTCCGAGGCTTCGGAACAGGAAAACAGCCAAAAATCCAGACT
>DDLU01000228.1 GCA_002340305.1 Desulfovibrio sp. UBA2564 | reverse complement strand
AACCCTGACTACACAGACGTATTTATTTTCGATAACGACTTCCCGGCCCTGCTCCATGAATCTGTTGCCGGTTTTTGCGATGAGGCTGGTCTTTTTAGAGTTGAGCCGGAAAGCGGAATTTGCCGGGTTGTCTGTTTTTCACCCCGCCATGACCTGACCATATCGCGCATGAAGCCTGAGGCTGTGCGCAAAGTGGTCGATGCTTGGTGCGCCCAATATGAGGATTTAGGAGCGCGTGATGATATCGGATACGTACAGATCTTCGAAAACCGGGGCGACATAATGGGCTGCTCCAACCCGCACCCACATGGTCAAATCTGGGCCACCAGTTCCACCCCGGGAATCCCGGAAGCGGAAGCCAAACATCAGCAGGAATATCTCGCGGAAAAAGGGCAATGTCTGCTCTGCAGGTACATTGAAAAAGAACAGGCGAACAAAGAACGGATTATTTTCGAAAACGATTCCTTCATCGCTCTTGTTCCTTTCTGGGCGGTCTGGCCCTTTGAAACCATGCTTCTGCCTAAAAAACACATGGGTGCCATTACGGATATGATGCCAACCCAGCGCGATGATCTCGCAGAGGCATTGATCCGCATGGGAATCCGCTACGACAATCTTTTTGAAACATCTTTCCCTTACTCAATGGGTATCCACCAGCGCCCAACTCTTAAACAGGGCAGCGAGCACTGGCATTGGCACATTCATTATTACCCGCCCCTGCTACGCTCTGCCACGGTAAAAAAATTCATGGTCGGTTTTGAAATGCTGGGAATGCCCCAACGCGACATTACTGCCGAACAAAGTGCTCAGCGGCTACGCGACCTGCCAGAGACTCATTATTTGGACCGTGGGGAATAATATGCATTCACTGAAGGCATATCGCGATCATCTGGCTAATGGCGGATTCGATAATCTTTTCAGCCAGATTTATTCCTGTTCCAAAATCGAAGAATCCCGCCGGCGCATGCAAAGCCTTCTGCATCAAATGCAGGAACACTTCGCACCCGCCCAGCTCTGCTTTGCCAGCGCACCGGGCCGTACCGAATTAGGTGGGAACCATACTGACCACAACCACGGGCATGTCCTCGCTGCTGCGGTCAATTTAGATTGTCTTGCTGCTTTTTCAAGTGCTGACAGCAATGTGGTGTCCATCATTTCCGAAGGCTACACCCCCATTAAAATTGATATTTCCGACACTGCCCCCAGAGACGGGGAATACGAAACAAGTGCCGCTATTGTACGCGGAGTGGCTGCCGGATTCCGCAAGCTGGGCATGAAAACCGGTGGTTTTAATGCCTGTGTGCACAGCACGATTCCGGCTGGTGCAGGCTTAAGTTCTTCTGCTGCCTTTGAGGTTCTGATCGGACGCATTTTCAGCTACCTATTTAATAATGGGAATGTCAGTCCCCTTGAAATCGCAAGCATTGCAAAGCAGGCTGAGAATATCCATTTCAACAAACCTTGCGGATTCATGGATCAGATGGCCTCTTCTTATGAAGGCATCCTTTCAATTGATTTCACGACTCCGGAGAATCCCGGAGTAACCCGCATTGAACCGGGATTTCAAAACGCAAGTTCACGCGAAGGATTTTACGGCACCGGATATCGGCTCTGCGTCATCAATACCGGAGGCAGCCATGCCGACCTGACCCCGGATTATGCTGCAATCCCGGAAGAAATGTTTAAAGCCGCACGCAGCTGTGGGCTGGAGCAAGCCAAAGGACTGACCCTGAATAAAATTCTGAAAAACATCGACTATATCCGCGAAACAGCCGGAGACCGCGCGGTACTGCGCCTTTTTCATTTTATTGATGAAGATAAGCGGGCGGTGCTGCAAGCCAATGCATTGCACGATGGTAAGATAGGTGAATTTCTCCGCTTAGTTGCTGAATCCGGCAATTCCTCACGGAACCTGTTGCAAAATTGCTACAGCCCTTCTACTCCCACGAGACAACCCATCCCACTGGCCCTGACTCTGACCGGGCAGATGCTTGGATCACGGGGAATAGGGCGTGTTCACGGCGGTGGATTTGCCGGGACTATTCAAGCCTATGTTTTAAATGATGACTTTGAACAGTACCGCAAAGCCATGGAGTTGGTTTTCGGCAAAGATTCAGTCATAGAACTTTCCATCCGCCAACCGGGGCATGAGTTCCTGACCATCGCAAAAAACAGGACGGAAAATTAGCATGGCCCACATGACCCTCAAAGACCTCGCCGGAAAACTCGGCATCTCAGCTTCAACGGTTTCACGCGCCCTGCATGACCACCCGGACATCAGCGACAAAACCAAAAAAGTAGTCATGGCTGCGGCGAAAAAATACGGTTACCAGCCTAATCCCATTGCCCAGAGCCTGAAAAAACAAAGCAGCAAGGTCATCGGCGTTATCGTCCCTGAAATCAGGCATAATTTTTTCGCGACAGTAATCAGCGGCATTGAAGAAGTTGCTTACGAAGCCGGATACATCATCATGGTCTGTCAATCCAATGAAACCCTGCAAAGGGAGATCATGACCACCAAGGCACTGGCAGCCAACCGCGTAGCCGGAATTCTCATGGCAATCTCCCTTGAGACCACCAGCAACGATCACATGCGAGCCTTAATGAGGCAAGGCATCCCGCTGGTTCAATTTGACCGTGTGGTTGATGAACTGGACACCGGAAAAGTCGTTATTGATGATTTCCGGGCGGCCTACAAGATGACCTCCCATCTCATCGATCGGGGCTACCAGCGCATCGGATTTATGGCAGGACGGGAAGGGATTTCAATGAACAGGCTGCGCTTCAACGGCTACCTGCAAGCCCTAAAAAACCACGGTGCAACTTTTTACCCGGAACTGAATATAAATATCGGCGGCTGCCGGGGCAGTAACGGTCGGGCCGG
>DDLU01000099.1 GCA_002340305.1 Desulfovibrio sp. UBA2564 | reverse complement strand
TTGCGGAAGCGTTCGGCGTAAAGTTCGGTGTCGGTCCCGCCGAGTCCGGCACTGATTATGGTTCCGAATTCGCGGGTTCTGCGTAAGCCGACAATCAATTCATTACCGAAGGAATCTGAATCCGGGGGCATAAACTGGACCTGCAACACACCTTTAAGGTCCCGGCTGATGGCTTTGATCAGAGCTTCACCGTATAAGCCTTTGTATTCTTCCGGGGCATGGTCCGGGTTGCGTTCAATGTGCGCGGCGTAGTTTTCCGGCACTTCATACATCATGCCGCGCACGGCAGAGCGGATTTTGGACGGTTCTTTCTTTACAATGCGAACCCCGCCGACTTCTGTTTTATGGATGATGGTGGGGGATACAATTTTGAGTACCGCCTTTTCTCCGGGGATGGAGGTCAGTTCCTCGTCTGAAAAACGTGCTCCACGCCGCAGCAGGTTCACTGCCGGGGGAGATTCAGCCCCGGAATTAGCCAGCAGGTTGTATACTTCATATTCAAAAAGATAATCGCGCTCTTCATTGTCTGCATGACAGAAAAGGTCGTTGATTGCTTCAAAGCTGATTTCATTTTCTATAAACATATGTGCTCGCTTTGGATGAATTTTATCTCTGGGAGACGTATGCCACATCTTTATTAAAGGATACAAGATGGATTTCGCGATAACAAAGTTTAAATTTTATAAAAAGAGCATACCACGGACCTGAGTTAACTGAATCAGGTCCGCTCTCAAACATATTATGTATTTCGAAGGGGGCGGAAGAGCGAATTAAGCAGCCGTATAATTCGTTGATTCGTAAATATCGGATTGTTCCAGTGCTCTGACAGCCCCTGACCTTTATTGGTATTCTGAAATTTTAAGTGAAGGAGGTAATATTTAAATGACAACAGACTCCGGTTTTCTGGAGGATGAGCAGCTTGAGGCTGAGAAGGTCCGTGAGGAGCAACGCAGAATTAATGAGCAGTTTCTCTCCGATGTGCGGGCAACCTTCAAGACTCCGCACGGCAAGAGAGTGTTTACCTTTCTATTGGAGCAGGGTGGTGTAAATGCGACGCTTTTCTCAAAAGAAAGCGATATTTATCGCAACGTGGCTGTTCATGATTTTGTGATTGAGAATGTTCTTGGCCCGGTGATTACTGCGGATGAGGAAATTTATCTTTCCATTATCCGTGGGCGGGCTGAAAAATTGAGACAGGAAGAGGTGGGTAGAAAATGATGGATTTTCAGGTTGGTGATGATCCGCAGCCGGATCATTATTCCCCGCAGGCAAAGGTTAAGGATGAGCAGCCCGAGCCTGTACTTGGTGGAGATATTCTGTCGGATGATGAAGGACCCGGTGGGCAGGAAGGTGGAGCTGTTGAGGAAGCTGAACAGTTAACTGATAATCCGATCCCTCATGCTCCTGAAGCCTATGAATTGGATTACGGTATGGAGGACGGTATTGATCCACATGTGGATCGGCAATTCAGGCAGTTCGCCCATGAGAATGGTGTAAGCGGGGAAATGGCCCAGAAGTTGGTTGATTTTCATAACGCCTTAGAGGCGGCGCGTTATCAGGATCATCAGACACAGGCCGGGGAATGGGAGCGGCAAATCCGCGCAATGCCCGGTTGGCATGGCAATAACTACCGCAAAAATATGGGCGTGGCTAATAAAGCTTTGCAGGCTTTTGCTTCCCCGGCTCTTGCCAGGATGATTCGGGAGTCCGGTTATGCCTGTCATCCCGAAGTGGTCAAAGCCTTTTACAATGTCGGCAGGAAGCTTACTGAGGATTCATATGTGGATAGCAGCAGGAATACTCCGCGTAAAAAGACAATGGGTGAAATTTTGTACCCAAACCAGCCGATTTAATAGCAGCGCGTAGCACTTCGAATTTAAGAACGCTCAAAGCGTCAATTTAATCAAGAGCTCCCAAGAGAGCCGAATCTCGTAAGGAGAATTAATTATGGCAACTCTTGGTATGAACGCACTTACCCTTTCTGATTGGGGAGGTCGCCTTGATCCTAACGGTAAAGTTTCCGAGATCACTGAAGCTCTGGCCCAAACCAACGAAATTCTCGATGACGCAGCATGGGTGGAAGGCAACCTGCCTACCGGGCATCGTACCACCGTGCGTACCGACCTGCCTACCGTAAGCTGGCGAAAGCTCAACTATGGTATCAAGCCCAGTAAATCCCGCACCAAGCAGATTGATGATACCTGCGGTATGCTCGAATCCTATGCTGAAATGGATAAAGCCCTGTCTGATCTCAACGGTCATTCCTCTAATTTCCGTACCTCGGAGGAGCGTGCATTCCTTGAAGCAATGAACAAGGAATTCGCCGATACCTTTGTCTACGGTGATACTGCGCTTGAGCCTGAGAAGTTCCTTGGCCTCGCACCCCGTTTCAACTCTCTTGAACACAAGAACGTCATCGATTTCGGCGGTAAGGGTGACAATTGTACTTCCATTTGGATTGTATGCTGGTCTGATCAGACCGTGCATTTTACCTTTCCCCGCGGCAGCTCCAACGGCCTGAGCCACAAGGATCTCGGTGAAGTTACTCTCGAAGATGCAAACGGCGGTAAATATCAGGGGCTGCGTACCCATTACAAATGGACTCCCGGTCTTGTTGTCCGTGATTGGCGCTATGTAGTGCGCATTGCGTCCATTGATCCCGAGAATATCGGTTCCAATTCCCTGCGCCATGCTTTGATTGAGGGCCTTAACATGATTCCCAACACCAACATGGGCAGGACTTCCATCTATTGCAACCAGACCGTGAAAACCTTGCTAGATATCGAAGCATCCGACAAAAACAATGTCATGCTTAAGACCGAGAACTGGGAAGGTAAACCCGTAACCACTTTCTGGGGTTGTCCGGTCCGTCGCGTGGATTCCATTCTTAACACTGAAGCAGCTGTAAGTGCTTAATTAAAGGAGCAAACAATATGTATCTCGATAAAGAACTTTGTTTTTGTGAAGAGCAGGCCGTTACTGCGAGTGCGGTTTCCCGGAACATAATCTACGTAGGTGAGGATTGTGGTTCCGGTGGTAATGTGAAGCTCAAAGTCATGGTTGATGGTGAGGATTTTGCGTCTCTGACCCGTCTTCGTGTCGGTGTGCAGGCTTCCGGTTCTGAAGATTTTTCTTTCTTTGATACCTTGTTCGAATCCGGTTCCATTCCCGTGGCTGATCTTAAGCAGGGCTACAGCTTCCCGCTTCCTTCCCTGCCTGTCACCCACAAAGGATTCCTGAGACTCTCCTTCACAGTGACAGGAAGCAATGCCACTGCCGGTAAAATCAGCGGATATCTGATCATGAATGATCAGACAAACGTGTAAGGTTGGTGGATAAGTGAAATACGTTTGCAAGAAAGATTGTTACGTGAGGAATCCACAGGGAAAGATGCAGCATTTCAAGATCGGAATGGTCGTTGATTATGCTTCCGCTTCCGAAGTTGCGGAGCATTTTGAACCGGCGGATGGTCCCAGGCCTAAGGCAACAGCAAAGAAGGGCGTTAGCACCAGAAAAAAGGAGGTGGTAGTGAAATAAGCAGGTTACTCTCCGGTAAGAAGGCCCCCCGGTCCATAAGGATCGGGGGGTACTTTTTAGTGTCTATTTTACAGGAGAAACAAATCCTGCGGGTTTGATAGCCAGTAGAGATTCTGTAAGTGATCCGGCGATTTTCTCGGCGGTGTTACCGATTAACAGACCTGCTATCCCGGAGCGGGCCACACTGCCCATGACGACTATGTCCATCATCTTTTCCACGGCATATTCGGGGATCAAGGTTCCGGGATCGCCATGCATAATGACTTTGCGTGGTTTTTTTGCAAATTGAACGGAAGCAAAAAGGTTTTCGAAAGCTTCCTCACTGCTGTTCTTTTCGTAATCCATATATTTTTCAACTTCCGTTTCAGAAAAATACGGATTGGCAGTTACGCCTTCGAGGTAGCCTTTCCAGCAGTGCATTACATGCAGCTTGCCGCCGAGAACCCTGTTCAATTCTGCGGCGATTTTGAGGATGTTGGTGTTCAGGGCTGCGTTGCCCGGGGTATCATCAAATGGGCCTACTGCAGCTAGTATCCTTATTGCGCCGCGCCAGAGATGCCCGTGGTGAACCCATACAGGGCAGGGGCATTTTCTAAGCAGGTGCATAGCCGTGCTGTCCGGTTTTTTGTCATGTCCCGTGGGAGGGCAAATTACCAGATCAAATTTTTCTTCATTCACCGACTTGATGCACTCAATGAAATCTTTACCCCAACGCACAGAGAATTTCAGGCGGTTTTGATCGATTTTTTCTTCTGCCAAGACCTCTTGCAAGTTGGCATTGTGTCCATCAAGAATGTATTTTTTTAAATCCTTGCCTTGCTTGTTGAAGTAATCCAACACTGAATTTTTCGGGTTTTCAAAAACATTGAGGACTGTAAGTTCCGCCCCGCATTTTTCTGCAAAATCCAGGGTATGCTTGATCATGGAAATATTTATCTCCGTACCAAGATGCAATAATATCTTTTGTAACATCTAGTCCTCCTTGTGAATGAAAACGGAAACGTTGGTTGTTAAAGCTATCATTAAAAAACATACGAAGAGTTCTTTATATTCTAGGCATAGTAACCATCACTTTAGCAGGTTATATTTATAAAAAATAGGGGCAGATAATTATTTATAAAGCGGGATATTGCTGTGTGTCTTACAGATTTTATTCTTGGGAACAGCATAATTTTTAATGGGCCTTTCCATCTACTATCTTATTATCACAAATAGGCACAAGGCTGGCATGGGGGTGTTTTCAGCCCCCGGATAATGGCTCCGGTTTGTTATTCGCTTTCCTGCTTACGGAAAATATCAATTTGTACGAACATGTTCGCGTGTAACCAATGGCGGACCTGAGTCTTCTGATTCAGGTCCGTTTCTATTTTTATCCTGCTCAAAGGAGGACGAAATAAATCGTATTTCCTAAAAAAACAGGAGAAAGTATGGCTGTTTCAGAGGTTAAAATATGCAACCTCGCTTTGCGAAAACTTGGGGCAAGGTTGATTGAATCTTTAAGCGACAGTTCACAGGAAGCTGTTACCTGTAATCTTTTTTATGATCAGGTCCGCGATGCAGTGTTGCGTGAACACCCATGGAATTTTGCGGCAACGCGTACAAGGTTGGCAAAATTGGTTGATAAGCCGTCATTCGGTTTTGCTCATCAATATCAGTTGCCTTCCGATTGTCTGCATCTCAGACAGTTAAGCGGCCCGGATGATGAGTTTGTGGTTGAGGGCGATAAAATCCTTAGTGATCGAGATGGGGCTTCGGCTATCTACACAATGAAAGTGACTAATCCAGTCCTTTTTGACCCCTCCTTTGTTATGGCTTTTGCTGCCCGTCTGGCTGCTGAAATGGCTGACGACATTACAGGATCGACCACCAAAGCCCGTGAAATGTGGACCCTGTATCTTAATGCAATGCAATCCGCCCGTTTAGCTGATTCCGCGGAAGGGCGTGAGGATGAAATCCTTAATGACCCATGGCTGGAAGCCAGAGGGATTTATGGTATGGATTCTCCGGTTTGGAGGGCATAACCATGTCTGTTTCTCTTATTATGACCAATTTCAGTGCCGGGGAACTCTCACCACGGCTGGGCGGCAGGGTAGACCTCGCCAAGTATGCAAACGGACTTGCAGAACTGGAAAATATGTTCACCCATCCGCATGGCGGGGCATCACGCCGGACCGGATTTCGCTTTATACGGGAAGTGATAGGGCGCAATCTGCTGCCTGCAAGGAGTCTTGATTCCATTAGCGGTTGGACTGCTGGCAATGGCTGGACTGTGGCCTCAGCAAAAGCTGTTTGTGATGGCAGCCAGCCTGAACAGTCGATACTTAGTAGAGCTTTAGAATTTAAAGAAGGTCGTGTTTATAAGATTAACTTTAAAGTTTCCGGGTACAAGGCCGGGAAGGTTTGCGTCAGTACCGGGGGTGAAAGCTTGAGTGAATATGTTTCTGCTGACGGCAGTTATTCATTCCGTACCAAGGCTGATGATAAAGGATCGCTTTCCATTATCGTTGATGCGGATTTTTCCGGTGCAGTCGAGAGCGTGCAGGTCCGTGAAACTGATCCGGTAACAAGGCTGCTTCCTTTTGAATTTTCCACCGAACAGGCTTACGTGCTGGAATTCACTGACCGTAATATTCGCATTTTTAAAGATGGTGGCATTGTTGTGGACAAGAAAGGCCGTCCTGTCGAAATTCCTTCCCCCTATACTGAGAAAGACCTGGCGGGTATTCGCTTCACCCAGTCTGCTGATGTGATGTATCTGGTTCATGCTGAAATTCAGCCTTACAAGCTTTCCCGAACTTCCCATGTGGATTGGAAAATGGAACTGGTTGCGTTCAGTTCTCCGCCTGATGAATGGAGTAGCGATAAAGGTTTTCCGTCTTGTGTTACTTTCTTTGAGGAGCGGCTTTGCTTTGCGGCAAGCCCGTCTAATCCACAGACCATCTGGATGAGCAAAGCCGGATCCTATGAAGATTTCGGTGTGTCTGAACCGTTGGTGGACGATGATGCCTGTACTTACACCCTTTCAGCAGATCAAGTGAATGCCATTCGTTGGATGGTTAGTTCCAAGAAGTTGATCATGGGTACTTCCGGCGGTGAATGGTGGCTTTCCGGGGGGAGCAGTAGAGATTCAGTTACTCCGAATTCAGTTATGGTACGACGGGAAACGACCCATGGTTCAGCTGCTATTCCTCCGGTTGTTGTAGGCGGGATAATGATATTTTTGCAGCGTGAAGGACGTACAATCCGTGAACTTTCCTATTCATTCGAGGCCGATGGCTATGTTGCGCCGGACCTTACTATTCTTGCGGAACATTTGACCCGCGCCAATTCCATAACCGAATGGACCTATCAGCAATCCCCGGATTCAATTGTCTGGATGATCCGTGATGATGGATTGTTGATTGGCTTGACCTATCAGCGTGAACATGAAGTTGTGGGATTTCATCGCCATTCCACGGCGGGGAAATTTCGTTCGGTTTGTACCATCCCCGGTCCAGCGCAAGATGAGGTCTGGACTGTTGTTGAACGTGATATTGACGGTATGACCCGCAAATATGTTGAGCGTTTGGAAGATCAGTTCCTTGGAGAAGGTTCAATCGGTGCCTTCTTCGTAGATTCCGGCTTGAGTTACAATCAAGGTGAAGCAGATACTGTTTTTACCGGGCTTGAGCATCTGGAAGGTAAGACTGTTTCCGTATTGGCTGACGGAGCTGTGCGGCCTGATGTTGTTGTCAAAGATGGGGCTATTACGTTGTCTGCTCCGGCAAAGGTTGTTCATGCCGGATTACCTTATGTTTCGAATATGAAAACCCTGCGCATTGAAGGTGGGGCTATGTCCGGTGGCACCGCACAGGGTCGCAAGAAACGTATTTCGCATGTGATTGTGCGTTTGTTCCAGTCCTTGGGATTGCAGGTTGGATATGACGGAGACCATCTTGAGCGTGCTCCTTTCCGTACTTCGGCCGATAAGGTCGGTGGTGCCCCGGCCCTCTATACCGGAGATTACGAGGTGAAGTTTAACCGTGGATATGACCGCGATGGGCAGATTTATATAAGGCAGGACCAGCCTTTACCGCTCTCCGTATTGGCGTTGATCCCAGAAGTGTCGGTGTATTCATGAGTTCGCTAAGGCATAATTCCGGCCTTAAATTAGGTGTCCCTACATTTGAAGATGTTGATTTTGTCTGCGCTAACATCCGCGACAGCGACCGCAGGGATATGGAAGGCCTTCACCCGGGGAAATCAATTGTTGAAGTCATTATGGGTGATGTTGAGTACTCCGGGCTTGTTTACGGCTTATATTTTGGAGACTCCATTCAAGGGCTTTTCGGGGTCATTCCCGTGGCTCCGGAAGTCGGGACTCCGTGGTTGGCCGGGACTATAAAAGTAGACGAGAAACCGTTGTCGTTCGCAAGGGATTCGCGAGGCTTATTAGATATGGTCCAGCGTAGTTTTCCACTATTAGATACTTGGGTTTGTGCCCGGAATAGTAAAAGTGTGTCTTGGCATAAGTGGTGTGGATTTCAATTTGAAAAAGAAACGGTCCGTCTGGGCAGGGATTATTATTACCGTGCCCGGCGCCGATTAGAAAAAGTTAATATGGAGGGTTCATAATATGGCTGCGGGAGTAGCGTATTCTTTTGGTTCGAAGATGGTCACAAACGTCTTTAGCAATATGGCGATGGGAGCAGTGACAGATTGGATTTCAGGACGAAATTCCTCGTGGACCAGTCTCGGTGTGAATGCTTTTAGCGGATCTTATACCGGCAGTGCCAGTTCTCTGGGGCAAAGTGGGATATCAAACTTTCCCGGCACTGCTATCGGTAGAAAAATAGGCCTGTCTCCAAGTAACCCTGCTGCTTATACTTCAGGTGGAGGCCTGTTCGGCGGCGGAACCAACTTTCTGGGCATGATGACTCAATTCGGGCAGACAGCCTTAAGTGGAAATCAGGCGCGTACTGAGGTGCAGTACAACTCACAAATGGCTGAAATTAAGAATTATCATACCATGGAACGGGGCGTGTATGACCGCCGGGTAAGTTATAAAGAAGCTCAGCTTGTCAAGCAGGACGCGGAATTGAAACTGGCAACCCTTCGCCGTGAACTTTACCGTAAGAATCATTCTCTTTCGGGCTATAAAGGTGTGCGCCTGGATTCAGGGTCGATAGTGAATGTGCGTGAGGATACTATACGGCAGGCTGCTTATGATGCTGAAATCGTGAAATATCAGGCTGAGGTTAATTCCAACAGATTGATTGAGCATGGTGATTTGTCTGTCTGGGCGGCGCATAGTCAAAATGTGATGGATTACAACCAAAGATTGAAAAGCACGAATGCAAATAATTCAGCACTTAACTCTTCACTGCTCTCGCAGGGAACCCATATTGCCGGGAGTCTATTGAATTCAAATGTAAGCAGCTAAGTTTTGATTATTGAATAATGTGCAAGGCGGACCTGATTTCAGTTACTCAGGTCCGCCTTTATTTTTAAACTGAGAATACAAAGTAGGTAATTTAGTTAAAAGATTTAACAGGAGGAGTTTATGACTGTGGTTTCAAGTGGTAACGCCATTACCTTTGCTGGAGATGGTGCGCAGACTGTTTTTGATTTTAATTTTCGTATTTTTAATGCTGATGATCTCTGCGCTGTCGTCAGGAATGGAGACGGAAAGCAGAAAACATTGGTTGCAGGGAGTGATTTTAAAATTATCTCCGACATAGGTGCTGATAGCGGGGGTAAGGTTCAATATCCTGTTTCCGGTTCCCCGCTAAGAAATGGTGAGAGCATAACCTTGTTCCGGGAAATTGCTTATACACAGGATTTGGAATTGGTGGATAATGACCCTTTCTCCGCACGGCTTCTTAACGAAGCATTCGATCGAGGAGTGATGCGTGACCAACAGTTGCAGGAGCAAGTGGATCGTGCTTTGAAATATGATATTTCAACCCCCGGTGAAGATCGTCTATCCCCGCAGAAATTGGTTATGACAATTTCCTCTGCGCGCGATGAGGCTGTATCTGCGCGAACTGGAGCTGTAGAAGCAGAAGGTAATACGCGTGGAATGTTTAATGATGCAAAGGCTGCTCAAGCTGCTTCGGAAGTAGCCCGCGATAATGCATTGGAAGCTCAGGCTGAAGCGGAGAAAGCAAGGGATGCCGCAATTAAAATTTCAGTCGGTGATATAAGTGAATTGCGAAGCCCCGCGCCGATTCTTTCGGGTCCGGCTGAAGCTCCGGAAGGGACGACTGTCTCAATTATTGTTTCTAATTATCAGAATGACGGGATCACATCCTACGGGATAAATACTGGTGGTTTTGGCTCAGCTTTGATTTCAGGGAATACGATTAAATGGACCCTCGGAACCGTCGATGCTGATATCTCTAAACAAGTCGAAGTTGTTTGTCGTAGAAGGGGAGAACTTTATTCTGACACTGCAATTTATCGCGTGCTTGTTAAAAAAATAATTGTGCAGAATGGTCCAACAATTGCTTTTGCTGATAGCGTTGAAGGCTACCCCGGTGCAACCGTATCAGAAGGCTCAATTTCCGCCCCTGCTCACTCTGTTGGGCTTAATAATTCCCGGCAGATTGTATCAGCCAAGCCGGAGATTACCGTTGTCGGTGTTTCGGAAATTCCGGCGGGCTTTGGAGTCAAACTCGGTGCAGGCGTAACTGGCGAGTATCTGGGGCCGAAGAAGAATCTTACCCTTAAGAAAGCCGTCCCCGGTAGTAATATTTTACCAAAGATGACGGGACCTGCTACGGGCGGTTGTATAATCTCATGCAGCTCGAATGACGGGGGATTCCCTGCTTGGAAGGTCGGAAACCGTACTCTTGGTTGGGGTAGCAATGATATGTGGATTGCCAACGTCACGGCAGGCGTGGTTACAACTGCGGACCTAACTTTTACTTTCAATTCAGTAAAGATAGCCTCAGGGCTTCGTTTTATACTGGGGCCGTTTGATGGTGCTTCAAGTGATTACCAGTGCCGTACTGTAAAAGTCTTCCTTGATAACGTGCCATACAAGACGTTTAATATGGGAGATATATCAACCGGACCACGTCCCCGTGACCTGTTGTTTGGGGAAAATAAATCATTCACAGTGATGAAACTTCGTTGCTCCAACTCAACTTCAGGTAAGTGGATAGGTTCAAAAGATATAGAAATCCTTGGAGCGGGGACTTCTGCACCGTCTACAAAGAAGGTACTGGTTGTTGTCGGGAGCGAATCAAACAAAGACAAGATTCTGAAAGCTGACGGAGTCCATAAAACTATTATTGTTGGTGACAATGAAGTTGAAGTTGAGTCTGTTAATGAGGTGAAGAATGCAGGCGGCGAGTTCGTTACAACTATAATTCTTAAAACCGCACTGGCAAATGCCCCGTCAGATGACACTGAAATTGTAATCCCGGACCGCTGCACGCTAAGCCCTGCGAACTACACTCACGCTGTTGACGGTGATGACCTTAAAATCACCGGGGCGGAGATCGCTTTAGAGGACAATCCGAAGCTTAAACGTCTGGCAATGGCTGTCAAAGGTGATGGAGTAAAGTTTAAGGGTGGAAAGATATATATTAAGGAGAAACCGTAATGAGTGAAGTTATACATAAAGTTGAAGAACAGTCCGGAGTTTCCATTCACCGTGAGGTTCCGGAAAAACGTAGCCATGAAAATTTTGATGTCGGTCAGATGAGTTCAGAAACACGAGCGGCTTTTGTTCGGGTGTGTAAGGATGGCCCGGCATCCTGCACTGATTACAGGCATGTTTTCGAGTCCATATTGGGACGAAAAGTGGTAAGTGAGATCTTGAAATAACTATCAAAGAAAGGGTTGGCGTGAATGATCGCCAACCCTTTTTTAAATATTGACCTGAAAAACATGGTTGCTATTCTTAGCCATGGGCTTTATTTTTTCCGTTCACCATATGTAAATTACCATTTATTTTTGACCTCCGGATTTTGTTTTTATGACTCCAAAGAGTTTTTACCGCCGTATTGAGGGCGAACTTGCCGAACTTGAAAACAGCGCGCTGCTCAGGTCCGTTCCCGCTGTGGATTGTGGAGCAGAGAAAGAGCTTTTGTTTAAGGGTAGGAAGTTACTTAATCTCGCTTCAAATGATTATCTTGGTTTGGCTAATGACGAGAGATTGGCGAGTGCTGCAATTGCTGCGGTTGAGCGTTACGGATGCGGTTCAGCGTCATCCCGCTTGGTTACCGGCAATTTCCGGATTTATGATGAGTTGGAGCAGGAACTTGCCGCTTTTAAAGAGCAGGATGATTCCATACTTTTCACTTCCGGTTATGCTGCCAACCTTGCGATAATGGATAGCTTTGCTTCTCGCCGCACGACAATTTTTTCCGATAAACTTAACCATGCCAGTATATTGGATGGCATCCGCATGTCCGGGGCACGCCAAGTGCGTTACCGTCATAATGATATTTCCCATTTGAAAAAAAGAATGGAAGCTGCCAAAGATGCTGAATCAAGAGTCCTGATCACTGATACTATATTTAGTATGGATGGTGACTTGGCTTATCTGGAGGAAATCGCGGACCTTTGCGATTATTACGACACTATGCTGGTGGTTGATGAAGCCCATGCCGAAGGTATTTTCGGTTCAGGAAAAGGTATTGCTTACGAGCGTAAACTTGCTCAGCGTATTGATCTGCATATGGGGGCTTTTTCTAAAGGTTTCGGTTCACTCGGTGGTGCGGTTTCAGGCCGGAAAAATTTAATTTCCTATCTGCGGAACAAAGGGCGGTCCTTTGTTTTTACCACAGCGTTACCGCCGGCGGTTATCGGTGCAAACCTTGCCGCTTTGAGGTTGGTCGCTGAGGACCCGTCGCGAGGAGAAAAACTTTTGCGCATGAGTCGGGATTTAAAGACTTTTCTGGAGTCATGCAGTTTTGATTGCGGACAGTCGGAAAGCCAGATCATTCCGGTAATTGTCGGCGATAATGAAACAGCTCTTATGGTTCGTGATAAGTTGATCGAAGAGGGGATTTATGCTGCTGCAATCCGGCCTCCAACAGTGCCGGAGGGGACAGCTAGGCTGCGACTTTCCCTGCGGGCCGATTTAAATGAAGAGGATTTGCATAAAATCAAGGATGCGTTTGCCGGATTGAAGGCGGGGGCAGAATAATGAATATAGTTTTTGTAGGCGGTTGGGCCGGTTCAGAGGAGCAATATCAGGAACTTGCTGAAACTGCGCGTTTTCTTGTCCCTTTTACCTGTTTTGATCCAACAGAACTACCTGCATTGATTGGTGATGGTGGCGATGTTTTGGTCGGCTGGTCCACTGGAGCGCACATGCTTTTGAAAGATTGTCATCACTTATTCAAATTATATGGCAAAGTAATCTTGATCGCCCCATTTTTATCGTTTACCGACTCTTTTCCCATTAGATTAATCCAAGGTATGATTGCCGGGATGCAGAGCGACCCTGCTGCTGTGGTGCAGTCTTTTCACGAGAATTGCGGGGAACCAGAACCTCCATCCTATGAACCGGAAGCGCACAATGCTTTGGTTGCAGGCTTGGAGTATCTTGTTACTTCGAAGATTGAGTCTGCTGCTGAGATGAATTTGAGCAATTGCCTTTTGGTTCATGGCGCAAAAGATCGCATTGTTCGTAGAAAAGCTTTTGAAAAGTTGAGCAGCGCGATTAAGGGCGCTGACATTTTGAAAGTTCAGGGCGGTCATAAGATTTCCGAATCAGAATTAATGAGTATTATTAAGGGATAGAAATTACGTGAAACAAAGGATTCGCCAATGTTTCGGCAAGGCTGCTTCCAGCTATAGCCGGGCTGCGTCTGTGCAACGTATAGTTGCAAGGAATTGTGCCGCTTTTTGTCTTGAAGGCTCTTATGGAAATGTTCTGGATATCGGCTCCGGTGTTGGTTTTTTACATGATGAACTGCGTAAGCGCATTATTTACGGAAAATATGTATCACTCGATCTGGTCCGGCCGATGCTCATGGAGCAGAAAGGGAATGGTGCATTGCCCGTGGCAGCGGATGGTGAAGAATTACCTTTTGCTGACGGGTGTTTTGACCTGTTGGTGAGTTCTTCGGCTATGCAGTGGTATTCTATGCCGGAAAAATCAATCCCGCGAAGTTTTGATTTACTTAAAAGCGGTGGAAAATTTGCCATAGCAATATTTGCGCACGGGACCCTCCGCGAACTGGCTGATGTTAGTGGGCGCACAGGTTTTGGTTCAGTTAAAAAACTAATGAGCTGCTCATTTTATGAAGACCTTTTTGATAAGGTTTCAGGGATCAAAGTGGATTACGCAAGTGAGGAGCACGAAGTTTTTTTTCCTTCTGTAAAACACTTCTTGAAGAAGCATAAAATGACCGGGGCTGTTGCCTCCAGTGACAGTATGTCCTGGGGCAAGGATAAGTATCGCCGGTTTGTTGAAGAATATGAAAATTTATACAGGGGAGAGTCAGGCATAAAAGCCAGTTACAGGGTTTTCTTTGCTTACGGCGAGAAATTGTAATTGCCCGTTTTCGGGAGAAGGGCAGTTTCCCTTTGACTTTTTTACTGATCAATACGAACGTCTTTGTAAGAGTAATGATGAGATTCAGGAGATAAGAAATGTTAGTAGGGGATTGGATGACTGAAGAGGTGCTCACCCTTATGCCGGGTGCACCCATTATAGACGCGATGGAAATGATGCGTGATGCCGGAATCAGGCAGATTCCGGTAACTGAAGCTTCCGGGCTGGTGGTCGGTATTGTTTCCGACAGGGATGTGCGTGATGCCATGCCTTCCAAGTTTTTGCCCGGTGATAAGGCTTCCGGTACCGGTGACGGATTGATGGGACTTAAGATTAAAGACATCATGACCCATGATCCTTACATTGTTTCCCCGGATACATGCATGGAAGTTGCGGCTGAGATTCTTTTGGAGAAAAAGATTGGAGGTCTGCCTGTTGTAGATGAATTCGGTCTGGTTGGTATCGTAACAGAAGTAGATATCTACAGATTTCTGACCACTGTGACCGGGGTAAGCAAAGGCAGTTCTCAGTTTGCTTTTGTACTTGAAGATACCGTATCCGCCCTTGAAGATCTTTTAAGTGATTTCTGGGCAAGGGGCGTAAGGCTGTCCACTGTATTTACTTCCTATGAAGGGGTTGAGCAGGGTTCCCGCCGTGTATTTGTCTGGGTACAAAAACTTGATGATGACATTGTTGAATCTTTGGTGATGCATTTGAAGAAGGCATACAACCTGAAATACCACGTTCATCGGGGTGAAACTTACAAGAACGAATTTTAGTTTTTTACTGAATTGAAATGAAAAGCCGCACTGGATTTCCTGTGCGGCTTTTCGTTTTTTAAAAATGTCCCGTCCTAAAATAGGTTG
>DDLU01000055.1 GCA_002340305.1 Desulfovibrio sp. UBA2564 | reverse complement strand
AAAGGGTTTAAGCCGCCGGAGGCGAAATCTTTTTGATAAAAAGCGCGAAGCGCATCAAATATTTCAGGAGCAATATTAATGAGTGGTACCAATAAGAAAAAACATGATGTGCAGGCGGGATTGATAACACTTCGTAAGAGAATGCCTGCCCTGGAAAATATTTTTGATGCTTTTGGGCCGCTGGTTATTGCTCAGGAGAAGGCTGAAGAATTACTGGCGGATTGGGACGGCTATACCATCCCGGAAGCTTATGCTCCGCGTTATGAGCAGGGTGTAGCTTTGCTGGCTGAACTGGAACTGCCTGAACTTGGCGATAGGTATCGCGAAGTTTTTATGCTGGTTGCGGATGCAGTTAGCGAAGGTCTTCCTGCGATTTCAAAATCCGTTGATGAGATTGTTGCAGCCGTTGGTGACGTGGAGAATTTTACTGATCTTGCTAAAGCTCTTTGGGATGAGGATAGTAAGCTGCTGCGTTCATTGATTGAAGAATGGCAGGTGGATGATCAGATTTTAGCTTTTATCGGTACTCTGGCGCTCAAACCCTTTATGATCCGTATGGAACCGGAGGCAGCTAAAGCTATTGAGAATCTGGCTTGGCACAAAGGATATTGTCCGGTTTGCGGCACTTTTCCTGATCTGGCTTTGTTGCGTAAATCAGGGGATGATAATGCTTATTTGAAATCCCATGGTGGTCAGCGTTGGTTGCACTGTTCCGGCTGCGGTCACGAGTGGCGTTTTAAGCGTAACACCTGTCCGTGGTGCGAGAATGAGGACCATGAAAAGCTGCGTTACCTGCAAGCCGAAGAACGCCAGAATGAACGGGTTGATCTCTGCAAAAAGTGCAACCACTATTTCGTGACCATCGATACCCGTGAATTAACTGACCAGCCTGATCCGCGCGTAGCTCCGCTCGGCCTTGTTCATCTGGATATCAAGGCGCAGGAAGAAAATTATCAGCCCTTGGCTGAAACGCCTTGGAATGTGCTTTAGATTATTAGGAAAATGAAACGGGAAACCGCCGCATTCTGTATGGATGCGGCGGTTTTTTATTGAGTTTTGTTTTTGGAAATTATTCTTCAGGCATTGTGCTTAGTATTTTAGCTAAGGTGCCATTTTTCCGTATGATATCGATTCCCTTTTGAAGTTTAGCCACGACATGGTCTTCTGTGTCTTTATTGAAAGCGAAGTATAGCTCGCCAATGTCCACAACATGATGTTTCTTTAATGCTGACCAATTTATGTCTATTCCATTTATGTAGTGGGAAATCACGTATTCATTTTCCAGAATAAACTTCACTCTTTTACGTCTGAGTTTTTCAAACAATGTCCGTGTGCTTGAGGATAAGTCGATATTCTCTTTTGAAAAATTCTTTTCTTTCAATATATAATGGCCGATGCCCTGTCTGTGTGTAGAGACCATATGATTTTTTAGTTCTTCAATATTGTTTGCAGTTTTTGTATCGCTTAAAGAAATAAATATTTGAGTGGCATTTAACATTGGCCCTGCCCATTTGAATTGATTCTCTCTTGCTTCATTTCTCGCAGTACTGAAAAGACAAGTGTTGGGTGTCGCCAACGTCGTTTTAAAACCTCTGGCCCATGGGTATAGTACTATATTGTATTTTGATAGTTGTATGCCTACTGCATTTAGAGCTTCTTTAAGAATGCTTACGCTTATACCTTTCAAAGTTCCATTCTCGGCATAATTGTATGGGGGAAGTGTTTCTGTAATAAAAAATGTATTGCTGAGTGACTGGGCGTATGCTGTCCCAGTGCTGATAGTGATAAGCAGAGTTATGAGTAAAATGGCCTTTTTGATCATGTCTGTTCCTTGTTTTATGTCATATATCATAAAACTTTATATTGAAATAGTGGAACATGGCTTAGTGATGTGGGGGGGAGTTTGTTTGCGCGGTGTATCGCGGGTGGAGCAGGAAAGGATTTAAAGCGGAAAAATAAGAAGACCCACAGCCCCCCATGAATCGGAGCTTTGATTCATGAGGGGCATGTGAGTAGTTCCGATAGATAGCTATTTGGGCATTGCCGCGCGGAGGTCTTTGACCATGCCGCCGATATTGTCAGCACTGACGATTTCAGTCACGAGGGCTACGCATTTTGCGCCCCGGTTCATGACTTCGGCAATGTTGTGTTCCTTGATGCCACCGATGGCGACAAAAGGAATTTCGATGTTTTTTACAACCCAGTCGAGGTATTCGAAACCGACCGGATCAACTACATCATCTTTTGTGTAGGTCTTGAAAATTGGGCCGACACCGATATAATCAACGCCTGCCTTTACAGCCGCGAGAGCTTCTTCGGGAGCGTGGGTTGAAAGGCCGATTGCCATCTCATCTCCAATAAGTTTGCGTACTGCGTGGACCGGAAAATCTTCCTGCCCGATGTGGATACCGTCTGCCTCAACCATCATGGCGAGGTCAATGTCGTCATTGACGATGAAGGCGGCCCCGGCTTCGCGGGTCATGCGGCGGATTTTTATGCATTCTTCGAATTTCTGACCGGATTTAATCTCTTTTTCGCGGTACTGGATCAGCTTGATGCCGTTATCAAGCATTTCGCGGACAACTTCGATATTGGAACGGCCCTTGGAGAATTTCAGGGCGGTCAGGCAGTAAATATCAGTATCAAGGATATTCTGGCGGGTAATTTTTCCAGCACTCATAATTCAGCTCCTTACGATTGCTTTTTTTGAAATTTGTTCAGGTAATGACTGAGTACGGTGTCGGCTTGCTTTGCGGCGCAGATTGCCACCCTTGGTGAAAAGGGCGGGGTTTCGGCGTTGCACTCGGTTTTCATGTCTCCGACAATGTAAAAGTTGTCGCGGACCTTGCGGGTCTTTATCTCATCGCTGTTACCCGCGCCGCCCATGCCGGATGCTGTGACCAACAGTTTGTCTGTCGGCATGAAGGTTTCTACCAATGTTTTCTTAGCAGCGGCAGCGTCAAAGGCTTCAATAATAACGTCACAATCACCGAACAATCCAAGCACATTCTCACGGTCAACTTTAGTAACGTGGGCAGTAATGTCGAGGTCCGGGTTGATGGATTTCAAATTATCACAGAGGGCTTCGACCTTGCTTTTGCCAACCTGTTCCATGAAATAGAACTGACGGTTGAGGTTGGATTCTTCAATCTGGTCAAAGTCGGCGATTATAAATTTTTTGAATCCGCTGCGCGCCAGATGCATGGCGCAGTTGGAACCAAGCCCCCCGGCCCCGGCAATGCCGATACAGACTGTTTGTAAATAGTGCAGACAGTCCTCGCCGAGATATTTTGCTATGCCCTGTTCGGTGCGGTTCACGATGCTTCCTGCAAGGGGTGCCAGTCTTTGAAGACAGGCTGGTAGCCGTGTTTGCGGAGCACTTCGCACATCTCGTCTACACTGCGTTCATCGCTGATATCGAACTGTCCGACTTTTTCTTCCTCTTCGTCACCGGTATGACCGCCTACTTCGGTGGAAACTCCAGCAGACATGCGGGTCACGCCCAGCGGGAGGATGTTTTCCCGGAAATCAGGAGCTTCGCGTGTGGAAATGGTGATCCCGCAGCGGGGCAGGAAAATACGCAGGGCCAGCATGTTCTGCACAAGGTTAGTGTCGCTGACCAGAGATTTAGGAGTGAAAGCATCGCCCACATGGGTGCGGATACGCGGCAGGGACACGGCAATGTCCACTTCGGGATATTCGTTCTGTAGGTATGCAGCGTGGATGCCGGTTTTCAAGGCATCATGGCGCCAGTCATCAAGACCGAGCAGGGCACCTATGTTGACCACGCGCATTCCGGCTTTGCAGGCCCGTTCGGGTGCATCAAGGCGGAAACGGTAGTCGTGCTTGGGGCCTGCGGGGTGCAGTTCCGGGTAAAGAACCTCGTTATATGTTTCCTGAAACATGGTCATGCCGTCCACTCCGACCTCTACCAGCCGGGAGTATTCTTCCTCGGTCATGGCGTAAATTTCAATGGAAACTGATGGAAAATGCTTACGTAGGATTTTCACTGCTGATTCAATATATTCCGGGGAGGATTTGGCCCTCGCATCCCCGGTAAGGATAAGCAGCTGTTTCAGTCCGGTTGCGGCAATGGCTTTGGCTTCTTTCTCCAGTTCTTCCGGCCCCAGCTGGGAGCGGGGGATATTGTTTTTGGTATTGAAGCCGCAGTAAACACACTTATTGGTGCAGAAGTTAGCCATGTAAAGCGGGGTAAACAGCTGAATGGTGCGCCCGAAATGTTGCAGGGTCAGCTGGTTGGCCTTGGCAGCCATTTCCTCGATAAGCGGCACTGCTGCTGGGCTTAACAGAGCCAGAAAGTCTTCCGGGCCCAAGGTGTTCTTGTTAAGAGCGCGCCTGACATCTTGTTCAGTAACGGAGCCGAATTGCTCGGCAAGAGGGGCGTCGTTGTATTCGGCGCAGATGGGATAGAAGCTCATTTTGTTTATCCTTCGTGCAGGAATCCGGTAAGAGGTGATGAAGCCTTGGCATGACTATGTTTTGCTCCGGGACCGGAAAGGTAGGCGTCGCGTCCGGCCTTTACTGCCCGGCTGAAAGCTTTGCCCATGAGAGCGGGGTCGGAAGCGGTTGCGATGGCGGTGTTGACCAGACAGGCATCAGCACCCATTTCCATGGCTTCGCAGGCTTCGGAAGGACGACCGATTCCAGCATCAACAATGATTGGCAGATCAATTTCATCAATCAGGATGCGAACCATTTCACGGGTTTTGAGACCCCGGTTGGTACCGATGGGTGCGCCAAGAGGCATAACAGCTGCTGCTCCGGCATCAACCAGAGACCGGGCAATATAGAGGTCTGCGTTCACGTAAGGAAGAACTACGAATCCTTCTTTAGTAAGGATTTCGGTTGCTTTTGCTGTTTCATAGCCGTCAGGGAGCAGGTACTTATTGTCGGAAATCACTTCGATCTTGATCCAATTACCGCAGCCCATAGCCTTGGCAAGACGGGCGATGCGCACAGCTTCTTCAGCCGTGCGTGCACCGGAAGTGTTCGGCAGCAGCTGCATGTGCTTGGGAATGAAATCCATGACGTTTCCGGTCTCCGATTCAAGGTCAACACGGCGCAGGGCCACGGTGATGATTTGGGAGCCGGAAGCTTTACAGACATCCGGGATAACGGAATCGTCAGCGTATTTGCCGGTTCCGGTCAGTAGACGGCTTTCGAATTCAAGGCCGCCAAGTTTAAAAATATCGTTACTCATATCAATCAACCTCCGCCTACAAAGCGCAGTATTTCGAGGTGATCCCCGTCATTTATTTCAGTGGAGCCGTAGTTTTCCGCCGGGATGATTTCCATGTTGATTTCAACAACTACTGATTCGGGCGGGAGATTCCTGGATTCAAGAAGGCCCAGAACGGTAGTCTTCCCGGACAGCTCGGCATCCTTACCATTAAGTTTTACGATCATTTTCACTCCGCAAAAAAAAGCTCACCACATAGGGTGAGCGCGTCAATAGATAAGGCCTGAGAATCTATGAAGCTTCCCTACGGCGGGATTAACCGCATCAGGTTGAAAGGGACAGGCAATTACGCCATCTCAGCCATGAAAGGCACCCCTAGCTGCGAAAGAGAGTATGAAATTAGTGAAGCAGTGTAAAGGGGAAAAAAAGAAAAAGGGGAACACATCAGCGTTCCCCGTTAATTATTTATGTGATTTAAGTCTTACTTCTTGGCAGCAAAAAACTCCGCATACTTGATGAAGTAGATATGCTCGGCAATGTTGGTGATATGGTCGCCGACTCGTTCAAGGCAGCGCATGGTGAAGAGTAAGGAGATGAATCCCTTACCTTCGAGATCGTCAGCTTCCACGCAGTCTTTCATACCGGATACGCCTTCCTTGAACAGGGCATTCACGTTGCTGTCGCTGTGCCAGACGTTGAGAGCCTTTTTTACACTCAGGTCCTTGAAGGCTTCAAGGATATTGGAGAGCATTGCGTTCAGTTCCTGACCCATGTGCTGCACATAGCCCAGATGCTGGGTATGCTCTTCTGCAAAGCCGCGTTTGCCTTTCTTGGCAATGCTTTTGGCGTAGTCGGCAATGCGTTCGAGATCGGATGCAATTTTACTCGCAGCCAACACGTAGCGCAGGTCTTCGGCCTTGGGTTCCATCTTGGTGATGATCATCAGCGAAGCCTTGTCCACTTCGTGCTCAAGGTCGTTGATTTTTTCATCCATATCGATGATGGATTGAGCCTTTTCAGGATCGTTATCTTCGAAGGTTGCAATGGCCTTGTCCAGCTGACTGAGAGCCATACTACCCAGTTCAAGGACAAGTCCCTGAAGATCGGCAAGTTCTTTTTCATATACCTTGAGCGGGTGGTTCATATCCATATCGTATACTCCTGCGCCCGGACTGGAGGGCTGTTCTTAATTTTTAAGTGCAGTTCTCGCAAACATGCGTCAGTAGTTAGCAAGTACGTTATCTTTGTTACGAAAGCATGTCGTCCGTGTTGCGGAGGAGTGGATATGTGTCTGTTAGCCCGCCGGTTGCTGATTGCGAACCTTCCCGGCTCCTGCATATGATCCGAGCACGAAGGCTGTCAGCGAAGCAAGAGTCGTCGGCACAATGGCGTGTACTCCGCCCATGGCAGGCTTCATGATGGTCAGCACAATAAAGGTTCCAATGCCGATGACGATGGAGGATATAGCTCCGGTGGAGTTGGCCTTATCCCAGTACAGTCCGATGACAATGGGGCAAAGGAAGGCCGCTTCCAGTCCGCCGAAAGCGAAAAGATTGATCCAGACCAGCAGGTCAGGTGGTTGAACCGCTGCAATGAAGACCATCAGACCTACAACAATAGTACAGATCAGGCTCATTTTTTTTATTCCGCCCAGAGTCATGCGTGAAGCATCACCTTTGAGGCGGTAGTGGATGTAAAGGTCTTTAATAATGGCTGCGGAGACCAGCAGGAGCATTGAGTCTACAGTAGACATGATCGCTGCCAGCGGTCCGGCAATGAAAACTCCGGCCCAGACCGGGGAGAGCAGTTCCACGATGAGTGACGGCATAGCCAGATCTCCCGCCGGGAGTTCGGGTAGAATGGCGCGGCCCAGTGCTCCGGCAAGGTGTGCACAAAGGATCATGAAACCGATAAGCAGAGTACCGATGATCATGGCATCGTGCATGGCTTTGGAGTCACGGTAGCCCATGCAGCGCTGAGTGGTCTGGGGCAGCCCGAGGATACCGATACCGACCAGTACCCAGAAAGAGAGTACAAATGGCTGCGGCACAGATTCTTTTGGTCCGGTGGGGGTGATCAGACCGGGGTCAATGGCTTTCAGAGACTGGATACAACTTTCCATACCCCCCCCGGCGTTGATAACAGCCAGCAGGATAACCACGACAGCCACAACCATGACGATGCCTTGAATAGCATCGGTAAGTACCACTGCCCTGAATCCACCGATGGCGGTGTAGAGCACAACGCTGATCCCGAAGAGTATAAGCCCAACAATATATGGGTATCCGGTGACGGTCTGAAAAAGACGCGCTCCGCCGATGAACTGGGCCAGCATGGCAGCCATGAAAAATACGATCAGGGCTACGGAGCAGAGGATGACCACGGCATCACTTTTGTAGCGGGCACGCAAAAAATCGGTGATGGTTACGGAGTCGGTTCTCCGGGCCATGATGGCGAAACGTTTACCGAGAATTCCAAGGGTCAGAAAGGTGGTCGGAACTTGAATCATTGCCAGTAAAACCCAGCTTAGGCCCAGCTTATAAGCTACTCCGGGACCGCCCACAAAGCTGCTTGCACTGGTATAACTGGCGATGATGGTCATAGCCAGCACCATGCCGCCCATGGAACGTCCGCCGATGAAATAGTCTTCGATGAACCCTTTGGAAGAGGTGGTGGATTCCGCTTTTTTGCGCGCCCAGAGGGCCACGCCGAAGGACATTGCCAGATATAAAACAACCGGAATGACGGTCATCATGGTGTTACTCATTGCCATTGTCCTTAATTTCTTGGTCTGTTTGATCTTCCAAGGGCATGTCTTTGAATTTGAAACGAACTAATGCCCAGAGTAGAATGGTGATGAGCGGATAGCCGACAATGCAGCTGTAGAAAAACCATTCAGGCAGCCCGAATACGTATTCGTATTGGTCCGGATCGCCGCTGCCCATGCCGTAGGCACAGACGTACCACCAGATAAAGTAAAGGGCATAAGTGCCGAGGGTGAACAGGGCTTCTTTATTAGCCTGCGCGAATCGCCAGTCCTTGGGATGTTTGTCCATGGTGATTGGCCTCGAGGTGAGAAGTTTATGGTTGCGTAGATTATGTGCCGGATTGGATTACTGGGGAAGTTATAAGTGACCGACACCGCGGCTTGAGTGCCTCATGGACGGGATAAAATCAAGTTTTTTTGTGTAAAAGAGAGTGATTACCAATGAGCTGTTGTAGTGAGAGATCGTTTTTTTTAGATGGTTGGTGATTAATTACCAGTAAGTTAAAAGTATAAATTATGGTAAAGGCAGTCATGAACAAGGTCGTTTTGATGCGGAGATACACTCAGTTAATAATCAGCTGTGCAGGTTTTATGTCCCCAATGTATACAACACTCAGGGATAGGGTGAAGAATGAGAAAAGGGTCATGAAGTCTGTTTCACCGGAATCAGGAAATATTATTTTGAAGGAGCTTTTTTGACTCATCGGTATTGATTTAACTTTATTGCACTGATAACCGAGATAAGAGGTTGTGTGTCGTGTTATTTAGGCTCTTCCAACTTTTTTTGCATAGGTCAGCTGATCAATTGGGCGGCTGTATTTATGTTTGTAATCTTTTCCAGAAGGTTTTTGGTGTGATGGTAGGAAAAAAATCGGTAACTGCTGTTTTGGCACTGTTGCTCCTGATTGTAAATTTTGTCCCGGCTTATGCTGCAGATGGAATTCTTGATGAAGAGTACGGAAAGCTGTCCGGGCAAATCCGTTCATTCTATTTTTGGCAGGGTACAGAAAACAATAATGGAAACCTTGATAAATCCAAGGAAACCTTCGCCGTCGGTGGGCAGCTTAAATATGAAACCCCGTGGTTGGCTGATCATTTTGCTGCTGCGATGAACTTGTTCTGGGCTGCTCCTCTTTTTGATGATCTCAATCAGGCCCGCTACGGCAATACCGGGGTTCTGGATAAAAATAACGATGGCTATGCAGTCATCGGTGAAGCCTACCTGACCGGACGTTTTGGCGGGACTACAGCCAAGGTGTGGCGTCAGCGCATTGAAAGTCCTTATTTGAACGGCAATGACTCCCGCATGGTTCCCAACACATTTGAAGCTTACGGCGTTGAGTCTAAGGATATCGAAGGTTTGAAAATTCATCTGGCATGGGTGGATAAAATCAAGCTGCGTGATAGCGACCGGTTTGTCAGCATGACCGAAGCTGCCGGTGCAAATAGTAAAAAGGGTGGCTTGGCTATGCTCGGTGCCGAATGGCAGGCGACCGAAGGAACATTGATCAAGGGGTGGAACTATTACGCTCCTGATCTTGATAACACCCTCTTTATCGAGGTTATGCATAAGCGGGAAATTTATCCCGGCGTAGAGGGGCGGATACGTTTTCAGGCAGTGGACCAGCGCGATGTAGGGACCGGGTATCTTGGTAGTTACCAGACCAACGAGGCCGGACTTCTGTTCGGTGCCAGCTACAAAGGCTTCAATTTTGATTTTGGCGGGACTATTGTTGATGATTCTGCAAAAATTAAAACCCCTTGGGGCGTTAACCCATTCTTCAATATGATGATGGTCAACGCTTTTAACCGGGCAGGTGAAAAAACTTTATTTCTGTCAGCTACCTATGATTTCAGTCAGGTTGGTATAGATGGCTTTACCACCAACTTTAAAGCTGCTTTAGGTTCTACTCCGGATTCCGGGGCCAATGCTTCCGCCGACAACAATGAGTATAACCTGAATCTTACCTACAAGTTCAGCGGTGCACTTGAAGGCTTTTCTATTCTGAACCGTTGGGCATATGTTGATTCTGATAATTCTCAGGGGGGCGACGATGCCGGACAGGTTCGCGTGCGGCTGCAATATAATTTCTAATTTTTCGTGAAAATGTATCAGGAGGACGGGGAAGTATTCTTCGTCCTTGAAAAGGATGCAATTCTGTGCACAACCCGGCTGGCCGGGGATTGTTATCAGCGATAAAAAAGCTGGCCTGATAGGGTAACCCGTAACTGCTTTTACTGACATCAAGAATAAAAAAGAACTTACAACGATGAATGTTGTAAGTCCTAAATTTTTATCTGGTACCGGGAGCGGGACTTGAACCCGCACAATCCGAAGATTACGAGATTTTAAGTCTCGGGTGTCTACCAATTCCACCATCCCGGCACGAAGTAATGCTTGATATACTGAGTCTTTTACGTAGTCAAGCTTATAGATAGCATATTACAGAAGATTTTTTATGTCGAGGTAGTTTCTGTAAAGCCTTTTGCTGATTCGCGAGAATTTATCAAGGTCGGAAACAATCTCCAGACCGGGGATAATCGCCCGTGTTACGGGGATTTCGAGATCCTTACGGGTAAGGTCCACGTAGTAGGGGGCGAAGCCGTTAGCAGCAAGAGTCTCTTCAATGACCATCACATCACCTTGAGCACTTCCGGTGGTTAGATCGGGCAGATCTTCAAGTTTGCGTACCGGGAGTCCTTCGGGAATTTCCTGACTGGGAGGTCCGGGGAAAGGATATGGAATCTCAGTCAGAGCAGAGAGCAGTGCCCGTTTTCCAGTGAGGGAGCAACCGCCACCTTTATTGATGTCGCCATGCTTGCCTACTGCAAAGGCAGTGTAGCAGGGTACGCCAAGTTCAGAAGTCTTATCCTGAAACCAGACTTTGATGCCGCTTTGTTCCAGAGCATTCAAGTGTTTCTGCACCTCTTCATCGTCTGTTTCAAGAGTGAAGCATTTTTCCTTATTAAAAGGAATGGTGGAATCGCTGTCACGCTCAAGAACCTCAAGCAGACCGCTAAGGCGTGCTTCAGCCATGGTATTACCGGAAGCCAGACCGGTAGAACTCAGGCCGCTGAACAAGTTTTGTTCATCAAGGTTGCAGAATAGAAAGACGTGCTGCACTGGAACTTTTGCTTCCACATGTTTTTCGCCATCAAATTTTTCCGCAGGCATCCACCACAGTTCCTGCCCTTCATAAGGTGCTTCAAGACTCAGTTTTTCCGGGTTAATGGCTGCACAGTCCTGGGAAATTTCTCCGTAAGTACCTTTGCTGAGTGGCAGTGAGGTGGTGCGGTTGGCGACACCGGATTTGCCGATGCCGGCATAAGAACTGACGCGTTCAGCTACTTCCATGGCGCAGGATACGCAGGCCTGTTCATAGGTGAATCCGCGTCCGTAACTAGTCTGGATAGCTCGCAGGGAGTTGCCTAAACTACCATTGTCGGTACGGTTCTCAACCATCCAGTGATGAAGCACTGCAAAGGGGCTGAGGCAACCTTTCTGGCGCATCTGGGGACCCATGAAGACACCGGCAGCCTCGAGTTTCCTGTTGGCGTTTGCGGAAACTTCCTTGATCGGCGCACGTTCTTTTGCCGGGGGAAGCCTGGATTCGCTTTCAAGCTTCGCACGGACTTCGGAAGCGGTGGTGAAATCTTTGGACGGCAGGTCTTCTGCCTTATAGAGTGCATCAATTCCAGCTTCTTTAAGAGTGGGCAGGTCTGTATGCATTTCCATATTATCGGCAAAAATCCCGGTCCATTTATTGTGCAGTGGCTGATCTTCCAGCAGATGGGAACGCAGGTGCAGGGTGGGGCTGAACTCTTTCAGCACTTCAGCATCAAAGGTTTTTTCTACTTCTGCTCGCAGGGAAGCAAGGCGGGGATGGGTAATGGCGGCTTCATAAATAAGGGCGGCAAGCACTTTCTTTTTTGGATCGCCTTTGATCTCTTTGATAATTTTCTGGATTTTACGGGTGCGGTGTTTGCCCAGCATTTCCAGCATGTGGCGATGCATGAATTCATCGTAAGGGTGTGCTTCTAGATGGGCCAGTACTTCAGAGAAGCTCAGGTTAGGACCGGGGAACGCGGCAAAGCATCCGGTTCCGGAAAGGGTGTCCATGAGTTTGAGTTCGTAGCGCATATTTTCCCCTGATTATTGTTTTCTGAAATGAATTTTTTCAGTAATTAAACATTGCGTTGGTCAGCGAGTGATATCCTTATCTTAAACGGATGTCACGTCAACTTCCGACTGAAAAGGTATGTTATCTGATGCTCCAAGTGAAGAGGGAAAATATGCATTCAGAAAAATCGGATTCCAGAAAATTAATCCTGCACGGCGCGTTGCTCATGTTGCTGGTGGGCGGCTTGTCATTTGCAGCGGAACATTACGGGGAAGGGCATCTTTCCGCACTGGCAGACTGGATTGAGGGTAAAGGTAATTTTGCGCCGTTTCTGTTCATGACATTAAATGTTGTCGGAATGGTTCTGGTGATTCCGCAAACTTTTTTCACTTTGGGCGCCGGGGTGCTTTTCGGTGCAGTTAAGGGGACTGCCATGTGTTTGCTTAGCATGGCTGTTGGGTCATCCCTGTCTTTTTTTCTGGGACGATTTGTGCTGCGGGGATGGGTTTTAAAGAAATTTCGTAGGCAAGCAAGTTTTAAGAAGATGGATATGCTCAGCCGCAGGCATCCGCTGAAAGTCTTGGCGTTAAGCAGGATTGTGCCCGTGGTGCCGTATGCTATTGCCAACTATCTATGGGCGGCTACCGGGGTGCGGTTCTTACCTTTTTTGCTTATGAGTGTACTTTGTTTGGTTCCTGAAACAGTCTTTTTGACAGCAGGAGGCCATTTGCTTTCTTCCGGTATACGTATGGGTACTGTTAATTGGGGAACGCTCGTTGTTTTAGCAATTGCAGCCCTTGTTATATACTTTCTTGTGCGTGCAGTTCGGGGCAGCCTGGGAAAAGATGCTTCATAAAGTGACAACAAATGTTGATATAAAATTGCGTTTATGTGATGACTATCAGGCTATACGAGATATTGTGTTTTTGAGTGCTGCCTGAGGGGATTTGTTAGATGTTTGCAAAAAAAATGTTCAGTCCGGAGTGGATGCAGAATGTATATTTTCTTGTTGCAGTGATGCTGGGGATAATTATGTTCAGCTTTGCCCGGCGTGACTCCAATGCAGACATGGAACAGTTGTTGAGTAATGAGCGTTCTATCGTAGGTTCCGCTGCAATCAGTGTTGAATTGGAGATGGATAAGATCGTTTCAGGGCTGCAATTTTTGGGAGGACATTCCAGCCTTCAGTCTCTCTGGGGCGACGCGAGACCACATTCCCTTGCAGTATTGAAGCAGGAACTTTCTCATTTCGCTAATATTTCAAAACGATTTGACCAGATCAGGGTTATGGATAAATCCGGGGTGGAGATTCTACGGGTTAATTACGGTGACCGGGGAGCGCAAGTTGTT
This sequence comes from Desulfovibrio sp. UBA2564, assembly GCA_002340305.1. GTDB lineage: Bacteria > Desulfobacterota > Desulfovibrionia > Desulfovibrionales > Desulfovibrionaceae > Maridesulfovibrio. Next base: position 28,696 of record DDLU01000055.1, on the reverse strand, counting down.
CCCGAAGTGATGCTACAAGATAAAAGTGATAGGTATTACGTTAGAGAATCTCTTGGCCTTAAACGGGGTCAGATTTATATTTCGCCCTTTGATTTGAACATCGAGCGTGGAAAACTTGAAATACCCTTTAAACCAATGCTGCGGGCAGCCAGTCCGGTTGCTGATGTTAATGGTGATATTCAGGGATTACTGGTAGTTAATTTTCTTGGTCGGCATGCTATTGAAAATCTGGCTATTGTCTCCTCGGGGGCAACCGGGTCCTTGATGTTTCTGAATTCCCAAGGCCAGTGGCTTTTCGGTGGACCTCGCGGAGCAGACTGGGCTTTTATGTTCCCAGACAGGGAACAAACCATATTTCAGGATAAGTATCCAAGGGCATGGAAACATATTTCTGAAAATGAATCCGGTCAATTCAAGGGTGAAAAAGGACTATACACTTTTAGAACAATCGCATTAACCGCAAAAGAAGTTTTGGTAGCAGAAGAAGGGAGTCAGGCAGAGAATATTTCGGGAAGATCATGGAAGTTAGTTTCTATGGTTTCTGCATACGATCTCCAGATGATCAGCAATCGTCCTTATGCAGTTTTTTTTGCTATCTATGTACTTTTATTGATTGTGCTGGGGCTGATTACAGAGGCAAAGCGGCGTAAGGATAAAGAGTTGAAAGTCGCCCTGTCTGAGCTTGAGGCTCTTTTTGAGAATAGCTCCATTGGAATTGCCTATCTGAAAAATGACAGGGTTTTTAATCGCGTTAATCCGAGGCTTTGTGAAATATTAGGTTATAGTCGTGATGAATTGATCGGAAGAACCACCAAATTTTTGTATGATTCTCCAGAGATGTTTGTTGATATTTGGGAAGCCATTGAAGATCAGATTAAAAGTGGCAGAATTGTGCAGCGTGAAATTCAATGCCGCCATAAGGACGGCCATCTGATCTGGTGCAATATTACCGGAAATATTGTCGCTCCGTCCGAGGTTGAGTCCGGTGTGATCTGGTTTTTAAAGGATATCTCCGAACGCAAGGAGCTTGAAAGGTTACGCTCCGATGTAGACCGGATAATGCGTCATGATCTGAAGGCACCCTTGACCGGGATTATCAATTTCCCTGCGATCATTGCAGCGGAAGGTAATTTGAATCCTGAACAGCTTGAGCATTTGGACCTGATTGAAGAGAGCGGTATGCGGATGCTTTCACAGGTGAATTTGTCCCTGCATATGTATAAGATTGAGGCCGGAACATATGAGTATGAGCCTGAAAAGGCTGATATTGTGGAAGTCCTACGGAAGCAATCCCGTTATTTTAAGCGTTCCGGACTGATCTATAAACGTGATCTCATTTTGCTTTTCAACGGAAGGGAAGTAAGTAAAGGGGATTCCTTGGCTGTTAACGGGAGAATGGATTTTTGCCACATCATCTTTTCAAATATTATTAAGAATGCGCTGGAGGCTACGCCTAAGGGTGAGACTGTAACAATCTCGATTCATAACGATTCGCCCCCACGGGTGGTGGTACATAATATGGGTGCTGTTCCGGCCGAAATTCGTGATGATTTCTTTGTCAAGTATTCGACTTCGGGCAAGGATGGCGGCTTTGGTCTCGGTACTTATAGCGTTCGAATGTTGATGGAAGCCCAGTTGGGATCAGTCTACATGACCACTTCGGAAGAGAGCGGTACAACAATTACCGCTGTTTTCTCGGAAGACTGAGTCTTCCATTCCAGCACAAATTATCCGGCATGCAATGGGGAAATCATAAGACAAAAGCCCATTAATATAGCGGATAATATTCTCATCTGCCGCTTCCTTTGCGGGATTTGATAATTTTAAAGGTCCGCTTTTTTTCGGGATTTAGCTTTTCTGTTGCCGATTCTTTCATTTTTTTAACTGCTTCTCCGGCCTTCTTTTCTCCTGCCGCAGCTTCTGCTCGAGCAAGTTTCTTCTCGGCTTTTCTTTTTTGCTGTTCAGCTTCACGCAATTTTGCTTTTGCTTTAAATTCTGAAACCGCTTCTTTAAAATCTGTCTTCTTATTGGTGAAGGCCACCTTCCCGGCATGCACGATTTCAGTAAGTTTGTTTACTTCCCATAGCTCAATGGGCCGGGGGTGTTTGATGTAGACCGGGATAATCTCATGGTGGTGCATATCGATGGAAAGCGGAAGCTGACTGGTCAAAATGGAACGTTTGAATATACGTGAGGTGTTGAAATAGCTGGACACAAAGCTGTCCGGTTCCGGGTTGCAGGCATCATCAAAGTAGATGGCAATGATGATGTCTATCTGGCGCTTAACGCACTCCATGATCGGTACCGGGGAGGAAAAGGCTCCGTCGATAAGCCTTTTGCCATCAACACAGCCCGGTGGCATGAGCGGATAGATAGCACTGCTGGCATAGATAGCCTGCGCGAGGTTGCCTTCTTCAAGGATAACAGGCTTGCCTGTTTCCAGATCAGTGGTGCCAATGAGAGTCTTGGGAGAAAGGTCTGAAATATCGGTCTTTTTAAAAAGTGTTTCGTAAGTCCGACGCAGGCAGTGGGTTTTAAGGATGCCTGATTCTGCTGTGAATCTTCCCATGCCGTTACTGGCGATTTCCAGCACCGAGTTGTAGTCTACGTCAGTATAAAAGCGCGGGTCCACGGTTTTGGAAAAGACTTCCTGAATCTGTTTGAGATCGTAACCGGCACCCATGAAGCCTGCCAGCAGAGCACCTCCGCTGACACCGATAACAAGGTCCAGATTAACCTTTTCTTCTTTCAGAAATTCAATAAACGGCAGGGCGCAAAAGGATTTGATTCCTTCCGAGCCTATAATCAAAGCCACAGAAGGGCGGTGCGGAGACTTTTGTACTTTCTCCCGTTCAGTGTTTCCCGGCTGTGCTTCCGGGGACTCAGGTTTATTGTTCTTTTCCATCTTCTCTCCCATGATTTAGCATCAAAGATACATGGGCAGAGAGGAAAAAACAATATTAATTACCCGGAGATGGACTCCAGAAAGGACTTGAAAGCCGGGAACATGTTTTTGACCATGACTTCCACTCCCTCGGTGTTGGGGTGGACTCCGTCCGGCTGGTAGTATTCCGGTGCTTCCCCGATTCCTTCAGTGAGGTTCGGGTAGAGAGGGACGCTGAATTCTTCTGCAACTTGGGTGAAGATGTTGTTGAACTCAGAGGCGTAGGATTGGGGAGTGAAATTCATCGGTTTGAAACCAAGCAGCAGAACCGGGATGGACGCTTCCTGAAAAGCTTCAACCATGCGGGCAAGGTTTACTCTGGTCTGTTCAGGGTCCATGAGCTGGAAGCAGTCGTTGGCACCGAATTCAATGTAAACCGCGTCCGGATCGCTTTCAAGTACATTGGCAAGGCGAAAGAGCCCGTCCGCGGAAGTGTCCCCGGACAGGCCGAAATTATTAACCTCCACATGGAAGCCTTCCTCAAGCAGCTTACGTTCAAGCTGAGCCGGAAGGGAGCTGTATGCCGGAAGGCCGTAACCTTCGGTAAGACTGTCTCCAAATGCTGCCAATGTGATTTTTGCCATGCTATTTTTCTCCCTCGCGCAGCCAGCTCTGGAATTTTGCCACTTCTTCCTTCCACAGTGCGGTGGAGATGCGGGTGGTGATGAATTCCTTGAAAACGCAGTCAAAGAGGGCGATGCATTTTTCGATCAGGTAGATTTTTTCCAGAAACTTTGCATCCGGGTCATCGCCTTCCTCGTCTTTCATATCCACTTTAGGGGTCTTAAGACCGCTCAGGGTGAAGTCTTCGGCTTTGACCTGAACCTGCCAGAGGTTCTCGTCAATTTCCATCTTCAGCTGGCAGCGGGTTACTTTCTTACCGGTACGCAGGCCGTAGAGAACTTCGGTCATATCACCGCTGGCAGAGTTAACTGTTGCGGTGTCAACGTTTTCACCGTCTCCGCCCTGAACGGACATGCGCTGCTCCATGTAGAGCATGAAGCGTTCGCCGTTTTCCAGTTCAAACATACCGTCACGGATTTCGCTTTTATACCAGAGCCAGGTCAGAAAATCCTGCCCCAGAAGAGTGTTTTCCCTTTCGGCAAGCATCATGAGATCCATATTCATGCTCCTTTGAATGAGGTCTTAATCCCGTTAGCCTACAAAGTAGGTCGGGTCGAGGGATTCGAGTTTCTGTACAGCCTCTTCGCCAAGCATTTCCATGGCCAGAAAGAAGGGGGTCAGCGGTTCAAGGGTCAGTTCGAAAGTATCGGAAAAATGATCGGTAAACAGGTCCATAACCTTGGTGTTGGTTGCAGCAAGGTAGAGTCTGTTTTCCGGTACGTTCCAGACAACATCGAAAACTGCCGGAATGGGCAGGGAGCGTGCACGCAGCTTGAGGGTAACTTGTTCCTTGATTTCCCTTTTACGGTCGCGGGAGATGAAATTTTTTCCCTCTTTTTTTGCTTCTGCCAGTTCGTGGTTCAGCGCGATCTGAAAGTGTTTTTTCAGTACTGCGGGCTGAATTCTCCGGGTGTCGAGGCGCAGGGCAAAGGTGAAATATTGGGCTTTCTCCGGCGGCGATACTGCCCATTTATCATCAAGCATATCGTCCATGTTCACCCAGCCGAAGGAACGTTCTTCAGCGGTGTGGTCAATGTCCATGAACGCGAATTTAGCTAATCTTTCCGGTATTTCCCTGATCAGTTCATCGCTGATGTCTTCCAGAATCCTGTATCTGGTGATTCCTGTACTGGCTGAAAGTATTGGCAAAGCATGCTCCTTGAAACGGCTGTCACCCTTTTGGCGCTGCCGGATTTACTCATTGTGGTGATAAACACAAACGTTATCTGTTATGGACATTTCCTAAGGATGTAAAGAGAAAGAATTCCCCATCTGCTAACTGTGGCATATTAGGTGCATAATATATTTCAGTTGTAGAAGATTGTAAATCAGGCAACCCCCTAAAGGAGGAATCAGTTAGAGCTGATGTAAGCAGGCGGAGGTTTTTTATGGCACTCATCGAAGTAAGGACTGAAGGAAAATTTATTGTGATCGGCAACCAGCGCAGAAAGAGGCTGACTTCTGACGGTTGCAACGAGCCGTTTAAGGACCGTTACTGGTGCCCGCGCAAAAAATGGTTCATGAAAAGTTCCTGCCCATTTATGAATAAGATTGAGTGCGGCAATTATCGCCAGATGTGCGGCTCGTTATAGCTTTGGTTGCTCTTATAGAATTTTCATCTTCTCTTGCTTTTGTTTTTTACGAATCATAATATCCTTGCAAAAACCCGAACATGGAGGATGAATGAGTTCAGGCACAACATATAAATACCTTGCGGATTTGTTGGATCAGGTTGCGGTAGAGGTCCGTGAGATTGAAGCACTGGGCCGCAAAGCCCTTTATGGCGATAATGATGACGATGTTTATCGTGAATTGATGCGCCGTAAGGCAATGAAATTATCTGGTCTGGCTAAAGAAGCAGAGTCTTTGACCAAATCTGTTAAAGCTGAGGTTGCCGAGCGTATTGAACGGTTTTCTTTGTCCGCATCCCAATCTTTGGAAATCGGCAGTGTTTTTTTTATGTCCGCTCTTCTTTATCCTGATGATTATAAAGAAGGTGAGCCTAATGATCTGGAAATTTTTGCTGCCGAAGTCAGGGTAATGAAAGACTAAGCATTCATTTATCCTTTGCAGAGGCTATCGAATATGTTATTTCATATATAGTAATGTTTGCTTTTGCCAAAGTGATAGTATATTAAGTGGCATAGGGCGAGGGGGAACAGAGTTCACTGTGAGTCAGTTTTTTACTTATTGCGGGATGTTCAATGCTTAATGCCGATAGAAGCACTGCCGTAACTGATGTTACAAACGGGGCGGTCAGACCTTTGAATATTTTACTAGCCGAAGACTGTGAGAATAACGTTCTTCTGGTGCAGTTATACCTGAAGAAGTTTCCATATTCTATTGATGTTGCTGAAAATGGCAGTGAGGCCTTTGAGCTGTTTCAGCGCGGGGAATATGACATTGTTCTCATGGATATCGAGATGCCTGTGACTGACGGTTATGAGGCAACGGCCCTGATTCGTGGCTACGAAAAAGAATGCTGTCGTGACAAAACTCCTATAGTCGCTGTCACAGCTCATGCTTTGCCTGAGAATGAAGCTAAAGCGTACGAGGTTGGTTGTGACTATTTTATGACTAAGCCGGTGCGCAAGGCAGAGATTATCTCCGCAGTACAAAAGTATGGAGCCGGGGGAAGAGGTTAAGGTTAATCTATATTCATACTAACTAAATAAATGAGGGGCGGCATAGCTGTGCCAGCCCTCTTTTTTTGTGCGCAATTTATGTTTGCCAAGTATTATCTAGATGCCGTTAACCACATTTATAGCCTTGCCGTTCATGAATGCCATCACATTAGCCACGGTTGTAGCTGTGAGTCTTGAGCGGGCCTCAAGAGTTGCCCATGCGATGTGTGGCGTGATGGTCAGGTTAGGACTTCCGGAAAGTGGATTACCGGGAAGCATTGGTTCGTTTTCGACGACATCAAGTGCTGCTCCTGCGATAAATTTTAAATTGGGCAGGGCGTTGATGATTTCTGCACTTAGCACTGTTTTGTTGGTTAGGATAATCTCGGCATCAGCTGCGCGTTCGATTATCTGATCCGGTTCAGTTCGGTCATGGACATCAAGTTCGCAGATTTCTTCCAACCCGGTCCATGGATTATCACCGGGATTAAGTGTGTAGCCATCAAGTATGACTGTTTTCATGGGAGTTTCCGTAATGCCCGGTGTGACATTCCGGGGCTAGAGTTTGAACTTTTTATCTGATTCAGGCACAGCACCTCTTTTTTTCTGCGCTTCAATTTCTTTTGCTACTTCTTCTTCAGTTCTGTCCGGGTGTTTCCCGGATTGTTTTTTTTGAATATTCCTTTTTTGGGCAGCAAGAACAATTTTGCTGATAATTTTATCCTGCGAGCGTTCAAGGTCTGTGAATTCGCACCCTACAATTTGGGGGGTCCTTCTGGCTATCTTGAGCTTAAGATTTTTAAGCACCGGCTTACCGGACCAGACCAGTACCGCGTCTACAACAGTGCCTACAGGGAATTCTTTGCAGCTGGCAAAACCGATTCCGCTGGCACTGATATCCATAATGCGACATTTTACGCGTGGTGCCCGGCAGATTACATGCATGTTGTCCACATCAATTCTGAATGCCCGGCGGGCTGCAGGAACATCTTTTTGCGGCTTATACTCAATGTCGATGTCATCAGTGTTTCTGCCCAGCATGCGATCGAGTTTTGTCTTTAGTTTGCTGATCAAACCGGACTTACTCTTCTTTTCTTGCTGTCCCATTGCTATCCCCAAATATTCTAAATGGCGATTAATGTGTGTAATGTGTTAGTATTGCTATACATGATTCTTTATGATGTTCTGTTGATCATAGCTATACCTCGCGTTCAGGTCAATATGTGTACTGAAACTTGATCTTGACATTTGTGAAAAAAGTAGCGAAGAATAATAAAAAATTTTTGTAATGAATCGGGTTAAATACTTGGAGGTATTTGGGCATGATCGGCGAACTTATTCACAACATGGGCCACAGCACCACTGCTGGCTTTGTAGGTGTTTCACTTATTTTCGGTTATCTTGCATGGATGTTGTTCATGATTTTCCGCAGGATTAATGAAACCAAAAACGAAGGTCATCATTAGGAAAATTTCGGAAGGGTTGATAACTCTTTCACCAAAAAGCCCGCTTAAGCGGGCTTTTTTATTTCAATTTATTGTTTATTGCTGACAGCTGATCAAGCACGATGGTCAGTTGCGCCTCAAATATGTGGGCCAGATCTTTCAGTTTCTGATCTTTGGCTTTGCTGAGGATGTCCCGGATAAAAATTTTACGGCGATTGAAATCGTTGTAGGCATATCCGCATTTTCTTTTGAGCAGTTCAGCTTGTTTGCCCTTAAATTTTGTTTCCCGTTTCACAAGGTTGACCACTGAGAATAGGGAGGTCAGGCTGTGGACCTGCATCTTGCTGGTCTTGCACATGTCAGACATGTCTTGCAGGGCATAAACTCTGTCCGGTTGTGCGTCAGCTCCGGTTATCTTGTCTATTTTCATGCCTAAGGTCCTGAAAGAAGTTTCCACTACGGAAAGTCCCTCGAATTCAGCAGAGATATTCGGCTGGTTGCAAAATCCCAGAGAGGGAACGAGCAGGGCCATAATGACGATTAAGGTTACAAATATTTTTTTCATAATTATTCAGCCTGTGCGTCGTTGTAGATTTCCATTAAATATTGTCCGTAGTCATTCTTAAGCATATCTGTCGCCATCGTCTTTAACTCATCAGCAGAAATATATCCCATGCGGAAAGCAATTTCTTCTAGGCAGGCAAGCATGAAACCCTGTCTTTCCTGCACAGCTTCTACATATGCAGATGCTCTAAGCAGAGACTGGTGTGTTCCCATATCAAGCCAGGCATAGCCGCGTCCCAGCAGTTCCACATTGAGTTTACCCCGTTTGAGGTACTCATTGTTTATGTCGGTTATTTCAAGCTCTCCACGCTCGGAAGGCTTAATGTTTTTGGCTATTTCAATGACTGAATTGTCGTAGAAATAGAGTCCAGTAACCGCGAATTTAGATTTGGGGACTTCCGGTTTTTCTTCGATGCTGATTACAGTCTGTTTCTTGTCGAATTCAACCACGCCATACCTTTTGGGATCTTTCACAGCATATGCGAAGACCGTCCCTCCTTCTTTGCGGCGGGCAGTTTTTTGCAGAATATGCGGAAGGTCATGACCGTAAAAAATATTATCACCAAGGATAAGACTTACGCTGTCGTCCCCGATAAATTCTTCACCGATGATAAATGCCTGGGCAAGTCCTTCGGGTTTAGGCTGGACTTTGTATGAAATATTGATGCCGAGTTTTGAACCATCCCCGAGGAGGTCTTCAAATCTATGCAAATCTTCGGGAGTGGAAATGATCAGGATATCGCGGATGCCTGACATCATATGAATTGAAAGCGGGTAGTAGATCATCGGCTTATCGTAAACAGGCAGGAGCTGTTTACTGACAACCCTTGTCAGGGGATAGAGCCTTGTGCCGGATCCTCCGGCCAGAATAATTCCTTTCATATTTATACCTTCCTCACGCTGATTATCTCTGGTAAACCGTAGTTAAATTAGCAATAAAATCTTGTAGTGTCTGCATTTATGGCATTAAATGAATTTAATTTGTCTATTTTCGCTAACAAGGAGTGATCATTCTATGCGTGGTCCCATGTTTTCGCTGCCCACGGTAATGTTTCTGGGAGTCATCTTTTTTGTCCTCATATTCTTTTTGTTTATATTTGTACAGGTTGGTCTTGTAACCGTGGCTTTCTCCAAGCTAGGCCTCACTCCGGGGCAGGGCTTTTTACTGCTTATCGCAACCTTGTTCGGGAGTGGGATGAATATTCCTGTTTTTCGCTCAGAGCGGCTGGTTTCTGATGTCCGTATGAGGCGGGTACGCATATTGAACCCCAATTTCCCCATGAATACCCAGCGTGATGCTGCAACCCTGACAAATCAGGTTGTGGCAGTAAATCTTGGCGGGTGCGTGATTCCGGTCCTGTTGTCCCTTTCTTTGCTCAGTAAATACGGTTTTGATTTTTCGGTTCTGCTTTGCATTGCTGTGGTCAGTGCCGCAACATACGCTCTTGCGCGGCCTGTCCCGGGAGTTGGAATCGGGATTCCAGTGCTGATTCCACCTTTGATCACCGCATTTGCTGCCCTGATTTTTGTGCAGGGTGAAATGGCACCTATAGCGGCTTATGTTGCGGGTAGCCTTGGAACTTTGATAGGTGTGGACCTGTTGCATCTTGCAACTCCTGCAACACGGCGGGTACTTGATGCGCCTCTGGTCTCAATAGGCGGGGCCGGAACTTTTGACGGCATATTTATTACCGGAATTCTGGCTGTTCTGCTGGCCTGATTTTGATAAGGAGATTTTTTGTGATTAAATGTGATTTTTCTACGATAAAAGATGCAGGTGTCGGTTGCAGGATCGTGTTAGGTGATTCCCCGTTCCTGCCGCAGGGCTGTGTGTGTGTCTCCATTTCCGGTGCCACAAAAGAATTACGCGCTGGAATGGTGCTGGAGAACAATGGTGCTGAGTTGTTACGGGTTCTTTCCGGTCTGTGGACTTCTGGAATTCCGGGGGCCAAGTCATGGCAGGCTGAAGTGCTGAGTGATCTGCCGCAGTCAGCCGTTGAATCGGCAATCAAGAAAGAAGGGTACTCACTAGCTTACGTAACCCTTAGTGATAAAGGTGCTGCCGGACAAAGGAAAGATGAAGCCGGACCACTGATAGCGGAAATGATAAAAAATGTACTTCCGCTTTCCATTGCACAGGGCTATCTGATCGCTGACGAAAGTAATGACTTGAAGGCTCTGCTTATGCATTTGGCTCATGTGGACGGTTTTGATCTGATTATGACCACCGGGGGGACAGGGGTCGGACCGCGCGATGTCTCACCGGAAGCGACTCTGGCGGTGATTGATAAAAGGTTGCCCGGCTTCGAGAGGGCCATCACTGCAACCGGGCTGGCAAAAACTCCTCATGCCATGATTTCCCGTGCTGTTGCCGGGACAATCGGTGAAAGTGTTGTTGTTAATTTCCCCGGTAGCCCAAAAGCTGTGCGGGAAAGTCTTGAGGCAGTGCTTCCGGCTTTAAAGCATACTGTGGACAAGCTACAAGGCGACAAATCCGATTGTGCGACTGTTTCCTAGTGTTTAAAACAAAAATGATGCTTGATTACTTGCGCGGGAACATCTATATAGGTTTTGATTTCGTATATTAATTTTTCCTTAGAAAATAACGACACGTTCAGGATGTGCAGAATGAAACGCAATGTTACGTTTTTATTGGTTTTGATTTTCATGCTCACTTCAGTTTCTTTTGCTTGTGCGCAAGAACAGGGGGAAAGGCCCTCGGGGGAGATTAAAGCTCCGGTCTCCATGGAAGAGGCAACCACTCAGGTTCCGCAAGCTGTCCCGGATGAAGCCAAGGACGCGGAAATGACTCTCACTCTTGAGGAATGCGTAAAGCTGGGTCTGCAACAGAACCCCAGCATCATCGCAGCCCGCAAGAACCTGCTGGCAGCAGAAAGTGATGTGAAAAGACAGCGTGGTGCATTCGGTGCTCCTGTTAAGACCACTTACGGTTATACTCATAATGGTGATCAGCCTACTTTAGGTGGAGTAAATACTGACTATCAGGACAAATGGGCTTTTACCGTTAATGTCAGCCAGCCTATCTTCAAGGGTTTTGAACTCCTTTCAAAATACCAGAAAACCAAATTGCAGAGAGCGTCCACCGAGGCCAGCCTATACAATGCAGAGCTTACTTTGATCAGCAACATCCAGACTTCTTTTTTGACTCTGCTTCAGGGACGTATGGAAGTTAAAAGTAAGCAGGATTCAGTCGCCCGTCTGCAATCCCAGCTTGATGTTATTAAAGCCTTTTATCAGGTGGGACTTCGTCCGAGAGTTGATGTTCTTCAGGCTGAGGTTGAACTTGCAACCGCTGAGCAGAACCTGCTTATTGCCAAGAACACCGTTGACTCCCGCTCTGCAAGGTTGAACACCCTGCTTAACCTTCCTATAGAAAAGGTTGTGGATTATTCCGGCGAGCTTACTTATCTGCCTTTCTCCATGACTCTTGATCAGTGCATTGCTAAAGCGGACAAAGGTCGTCCCGATCTGAAAATTGCACGTAAATCCGTTGAGATTGCAGAAGAAGATGTAACCATCGCTGAAAGCGGTTACTACCCTGATGTTACTGCTGATTTTAACTACAGCAGTGCAGGTGGTGATCCTTCTGTAAGCACTAATAAATATAATGACCATAACGATCCTGACACATGGAATGTCGGTGCGAACCTGAACTGGGAAGTTTTCAGCTGGGGTCAGACATACTACGATGCCAGGCGTGCAGAAGATAACGTTAAGAAGATTAAAGCTGAGTTCGATAACACCAGACTTGAAGCTTCTTACGAAATCAAAGACCAGTTGCTCAGCCTTAAAGCTGCTGCTGACCGTATCGGTGTCGGTCGTAAGTCTGTTGAAGCCGGTCGTGAAGGTTACAGGATGGCCATGGCCCGTTATCAGGCTCAGGTCAGCACGAACAACGAAGTGCTTGATGCCCAGTCCCGCTTGAGTGACAGTGAAGCACAGCTGATTCAGGCTTTGTCTGACTATCAGGTGGCACTTGCCAAGCTTTACGTTGCAATGGGTGATATGAACCCTTCGCTCCAAACCAACTAGGGAAGCGGTTCAGCATTAATCTAAATGTTGATTCTTTATCCGGCAGATTGCCTTCGGGTGGTCTGCCGGATTTTTATTGTAGACATTAAGCTTTGATGGATTTTATATTACTGCCATTGGAGGAATATATGTTCAGAAGGCGGAGCCTATTTAACAAAAAGCAGGATAGCGGGCAGGGGCAGGATGTCCGTTGCAATGCCTGTGGTAGTGGGCTTTACACCCACCGAGAATGACGGGGCGTGTTTTTACGCTGCAGGTCCTGCGGTAAGAAATTTAATGTTGCTGATTATTCGGAATATATAGACGACAATTTCGAAGAAGAGATGGCTAATGTGCCAATGAACAGGCTTTAACGGAGTTCATACAATCAGATGTTCAGGAAACTGGTAATATTATTTTTTGTCATCCTGCTGGGCTGTAGCCGCGCTGCCCATGCTGATTCTCAAAGCTGGGATGCACTTAAAGACAGGCTTGTTGCTGACGGATTCAGCCGTGAATATGTAAACGCTGTTTTTTCCGCCAGTTCATTGGAATATAATTCTGCTCTGATGGCTCGCAAAATGCGGGTTCTGCTCAAGCGAAGGTTTGAGCCTCCGGCAAAGAAAGTTGCCCGTGAAGAGGAATTTGACGAAAGATATGTCGGGCCGATTATGCTTGCCGGGGGCTACTCTTATCTCCGCGAGCATTATTCTTTATTGCTGGATATCGACAAAGAATACGGTGTCGCACCATCATTACTGGTAGCTCTTCTGCTGGTTGAGACCAAGTTGGGCTTTACTCTTGGTGATGCCCCGGCTTTCAATAATCTCGCAAACATGGCAGCCAGCCCGGACCCGCTTAAGTTCTTTGATGATCTTGGCTACAAGAAGCTCGAAAAGAAAGATATGGATTGGCTTAAAAAGCGGACCAGGAAAAAAGCAGACTGGGCCTACAAAGAACTATCGGCACTGTTGAAATTTTCATCTGAAAACTCCATTGTACCTACAGAAATTCCCGGTTCACCATACGGTGCTTTCGGGATATGCCAGTTCATGCCCAGCACGGCTATTCACTACGCAGTGGACGGTGATAAAGACGGGCGTATCGATCTATTCGGTCGCGAAGATGCCTTGTTCAGCATGGCGAGTTTTTTAAAGCGTCATGGTTGGAAGAATTCTTTGGGTAAAGATAAGAAGCTAAAGGTGATTTATCGCTACAACCATTCCATGGTTTACGCGCGGACCATCTATGAAGTATCCCGCCAGCTTGAGAAAATACGATCTGCTTTTGGTCCGGAATGAGAACAAAAGTCCACGATATCTTTCTAGATATTGGGGATTTTTGTGGAATTGATTTTACAAAATACTTTGATATAGGGTCATGGTCCGTTTCAGGAAATCTTCTCCTGAAAGTTGGGACATGGTGCTTTTGTGTTCTTTAAGCAGTTCTTCTTTAAATCCGGGGCTGTTGATTATTTCGTCCAGTTTGAGTGATAGCTGATTTACATCCTGCGGCGGCACAAGTGCTTGTGCGGGCAGGAGGTCCGGCATTACACCTACCGAAGTCGAAATGAGCGGTCTTTCGCAGGCCATGATTTCCAGAGCTGCACGGGCGATTGTTTCGGACCAGAGCGAGGCAATTACACCGATGTCCATGGCGGAAATGCAGGCGGTTACGTTTTCGCACTTGCCGCTGATTGCGGTGATGTCGGTCAGTCCGTTATTGGTAAGCCATGTGTCAACTTCATGTTTGCTGGTGGCAGTGGGAAAGCCGATGAGGAACAACCTGATGCTCTTGCCGTCTACATTGTTGCGTGTTTTGGCAAGGGCTTCGATAAGTTCCTTCTGCCCCTTAACCCTGTCGAATCTGCCAAGCATGCCGATGACAACATCATCTTCGGTAAATCCGAATTTTTCCCTTACCTGCCTGCGCCCTTCAGGATCGAAGCAAAATTTATCGCTGTCCACGCCGCCATGGATCAGCCAGAGACGGTTCTCTGCCAGTTCCATTTTTTCCAGAAAATGGTCAGCCATTCTTTTATTGGTCACAACTACAGCATCCGCAACCTTGGAATGCAGGTAGCGGTTGAAAAAATCGCTTTTGGGGAGTCGCTGGTCGCCACGCGTGCGGACCAGTTTGTAACCCATGCGCAGTTTATGCAGGATTCCCCACCAGAAAAAGGCTTCGCCGCGATGACAATTGACTACATGCGGCTTGTGTTTTTTGATCAGTGAATAAACCTTTGTGCAGGCGTTGATGAGCTTAAGCGGGCGGGCGGAGTTCAGCTCAATTGTCTGAACGTTGAGACCCATCTCAATTGCTTTTTCCTCAGTTTCAGAACCGGGAACAGTAATCAGCAAAACTTCATGACCTGCATCCTGCAAAAGTTTGCTCAGGTAAAGGGCATACCAAGATGTGGCATTGAACCAGCGGACGTTGATGACTTGGAAAATTCGCATGTGAGTTTATGATAATCCGTAAAAATCTAATGGGTCTGCTAAAAGATCCGATATTCAGTTAGTCGGATAAATTTCCGTGCGCGTGTAACTATACACAGGGTATGTTTTTTTATTAACATGATCAAATACGATTTGGTATGGATATGATTTATTATTGGAATAATACAGGTGAATAATTGGATAGTTTAAATAATACACCCAAAGTGTCCGTGATCATACCTACTTATAATAGGGCAGAGCGGGTATGCAGGGCTATAGATTCAGTACTGGCGCAGAAATTTACTGATTTTGAATGTCTTGTTGTTGATGACGGGTCCACTGATGATACGGTTGCTCGGTTGGCGGAATATATTGATCCCCGTTTGAAAGGTCTCATCCGGCAGAATGGAGGTGTCTCGGCAGCACGAAATTTCGGGATAGCAAATTCCAACGGGGAGTTTATCGCCTTGCTTGATTCCGACGATGAATGGGTACCGGATAAACTTAAGAAGCAGATTCCATTCATGGAAAACGGCGGTTTCGAGATCAGCCAGACCGATGAAATCTGGATTCGGAAAGGTAAGCGAGTGAATCAGTGCAAGAAACATGAGAAGCCGGAAGGAATGTTTTTCCATCGTTCTCTCGAAATGTGTATGGTCAGTCCTTCTTGCGTTAGCTTCAGCCGTAAGTTTTGGGATGAACTTGGGCCTTTTGATGAAGATATGCCTGCGTGCGAAGATTATGACCTCTGGATCAGGGCTGGAATTAAATATCCGGTAGGGCTTTTGCGCGAGAGGCTGACCATCAAACACGGTGGACGGCCCGATCAATTATCCAATAGCGTAGGCTGTTTGGATTTATACAGAATGTACGCTATAGTGAAGCTGCTACAAAGCACTGGTCTTTCAGACGATGAACGGGATATGGCTCTCTCTGAATTGCAGCGTAAGGCCGTTTATTATATCGGAGGATGCAGAAAACGCGGTCGCGAAGAAGAGGCTGCAAGGGTGGAACGGCAGATAGAGGATATTGTGTCAGGGAAGAAGGTCATTCCTTCCGGAATATTGGGAAAATAAAAACGGGCCGGGATATCCAGTGATATGATCCGGCCCGGTGATGACTCTTTAAGCGAGTGTTTCTTTTTTGGCGAAAGCTTCAGCTTTGACTGTGTCGAGCAGACTGGAAAGGCAGGCTTTCACGTTTTCGCGGATGTCACCGGCTACGATGAGGAAAAGTACATCATCTCCGGGTTTGAACATGCCTTCGTTGGCATGGGCAACAATTTTATAAATACCTGGATGAGCTTCGTGCTCCTTGCGGATTTGTTCGACCTTTTCATGGTCAACTTTGATTTCAATGTCGGTGACTTCTTCACGGGTTCCCCGTGACCAGCCGCGTACGACTCCATTGTGGATCAGGATCATGCCGACGTTTTTGGCGAATTCCGGGTCCTGTTTGAGTTCTGATATCTTTTTAGAAATGTCCATAATTCCTCCGCAGGTAAGGAGTTGTTGTTTTGTATTCGATTTCGAGTTTATTTGAAAAGTTTCCGGTTGTCAGCCATTCTCGCATGGTAAATCGCGGTTTTGGGGTCTGGATGGTCTGGGGGGATACTCTGGAGGATTCCATCGTCCGCAGTATGCGCGATTTCGGTGGTATGCTTATGAGCGAGGAAACCAATCAGGCGTACTGGTTCTTTTTCAGCGATGATGTTTTCAGGGTTGTGGCCCGACTTGAAATATGGGCAAGACTCAACCCCATGCCGGTATACATTCAGGTGATGCCTGCTACGCTTTTAGTTGACTACAATTTGGACCTTTCGCTCAAAGTTGACACAGAGTTCACTTCTCAGGAAACCGCACTTCCATCGGAATTTGAAATTCTTATACATCCCTCACTGGCTGATTCCGTTAAATCGATTGCCGGACTTAATCTTGAAGATATCAGAACTCCTACCGGTATTTCCAAGTCCGGTTGGCAGACCCTTATTCCCGATCAGGGGTTAGGCTATGATTCTCTGCAAAGTTGGTATTTTATACTTATCCCGGTAGGGAACCCTTCTGATAAAGAATTTATCAAGGGTTGGCGGTCGTTCTTCTCTGAGGTTCAGGTCATGCTCCAGAGGCTGGGCATTCAGTACATTACTTCAGAAGTTAAGGTTATCCTGCCCATTGCTTCATTTTCAATGCTCAGGACTTTCCTGCGCGAATTGCTGGTGCTTATCAACCGGGTCAGGAGCAATGATGAGTCCGATGAAGTTACATATTGGCCTTCGGTTATGGCGTTGGTTCCGCAGATGAACATGAGCTTTAATGATGAGGTTATCCGTAAGGTAAATCTTGATTGGGATAAGCTTACCCCGGACTGCCCGCATTTACGTTATCGTGATGCTTTCCTTTTGGGGAATGACTTTGCTGTGAATGAAGTCCGTTTCGGCAGTGAGCAGGAGAACGTTGACGGCTGGTGTCATGTAAGTCTCATGCAGGGTGTCCATGATACCGCATCTTCTGCCATGTCGGTGACTATTTCCCGCAGGGTTTCAGTTGGTGAGCATGAGGATTGTTTTTATTGCGGTATGAAGAATCACCAGCCCTCGGAATGCCCCAGCCGAACTCTTCAAGGGCTTGATCCGGTGGTCTGGAAGCAGCTTGCCGCTATCAACAGCGATAAGTTCACCGAAGGATTTCAGAATATTGATTTGCAGATGCAGGGCAAAGACAATGTTGTCGAAGAATTTATAAAAGTTATGCACAAGGGAAAGGGATATGAGGGCGTTGTAACCCGCGCCTTGTTTGCGATTAACGCCATAGGTCAATTACGTACCTTGTATATGGTCTGGCGGTGCAGGGGGAAGGATTGGCCACAGGGGATTAAAGATCAGGGTCCGGAGGAAGGAGAATTGATCTGGTCCGGCTTTGAGGCTTTACAGAGAGGATCACGAAGCGAGGCGGAGACTCTGATTAAAAACGCCATGATTCGTTTCAGCCGTAGTTATCAGCCGCGTTCATTGATGGCGTTTTATGAATTGGAAGCCGGAAACCCCGAGCAGGCTTATTTTTATTGGCAGGAGGCTGAGCGTCTTTGTTATTCGCCATTGCAGCAGGGATATTTCATTTACCTGCAAGGAAGAATGCAGGAGGTAATGGGCGAATTCGGTGAAGCCAGCGATATTTACAGAAGAGCGCAAGGTAGATGTCCCGAATGGCTTGAACCCCAGTATCGCCGTGCTGTTTGTATGGTTAAGATGGGCTTTGCTGAGCAGGCTATTTCTTCTTTTCAAGATATAATCGAAAAAGATCCGCATTATTTTAACAGGATTATGATTGACCCTGAGCTTGATCGGGGTCGACTGACAGTCTTGCAGGAGATGGGCGAACTTTGGGCTATTGCCGAAGCTGATGCCAAGGAAGTTGCCGTTGGGATGGATGCTCTTTCTTCGGATATATCTCAGTGGTTTGAAGAAGGGCATGAGTTTGCGGATGAGGCCACCCGCTTTATGGACCGTATGAACAAACTGGCCAAGATCAAAAACTATGTGGCCTTTCGCCAATTAACCAGCGGTATTGCCCGCCTGACTGAAGAAATCGAGAAGCGGGTTGAATACGAAGTTAAAGTCATCAATAAGAAGCTTGAGATTTATCGTGAAGAATTGCTGGATGTTCAACGCGAAGCTTCATGGTTTCCTTTTCCCAAGCTTTTGACTGAGTTTAACAGTGACTTTAACTATTGTGCGGATAAAATCTATTGGATCAAGACTCAGCAGCTTAATGTTGCGGAAACTTTTCGCAAAACCCAGCACTATCTGGATCGCATTGATGATCGTTTGAAAAAGCTTAAAAAGCGTTTGGTTACCCTCAGGGTTATTCGCGACTCGACATTGTTTATCATGTTGCTGGGACGGAGCTTTATCTGGCTAGAGGTTGTTTTTCTCGGGCTGGCCTTGCTTTGCATTCCGCTTTTAATTTATTATTCGAACAACTTTCAGTCGAATTTTTTGATTGATATGATCATTCGCCAAAAATGGGAGTTCCAGAAAGGCTTGATTTTGATTTTGAGTATTTTGGCGTTGGCCATTGCGGCGTTCAGGGCTGCGGTTGTTTTTGAGAAAAAAAAGCGGGAGCTCTTTTTAATTGATGACGGCAAGGACGATGATGATTAATTTGTTATCAAGCTGAATATCAGGGTCTTTTGGGAAAGAAACCGGGAAGGCCTTTTCTTTTGTCAGCTGAATGAAGATTGTTGGTACAATTGGTGCAAAAGCTAAGTTGAAAAATATTTTTTTGACAGAGGGAAACCATGACTGATGTGACCAATGATATTGCCGCAATGATGAAGATGCTGGGGAATGTTTCGGGGAAAACCGGAAATTCCACTCCCAATCTTGATGCCATGAAAGGAAAGGCCGGGGCCTTCGACATGGAAATGATGATGGCTAACAAGCTGTTCTCCAATGGCTCTAATAATGAGTTTTCGGGCAATAGCATGGAAATGGGAGTCATGAATGATCTGCTGATGCTTGAAGCATTGAATGCGCTTAATTCCATCAAAGGAATGCAGGGCGGTCCGGGCATGCAGAATAATCAGGCTCTAAATGTTTATCGATCCAATCCTGTTTCAGCAAAGGATACCTCTGTCAAAAAAATGGACACGCCGCAATTTTCCCCGGTTGTTTCCGGTAATCTTTCCGCAAAATTTGAATCCGGTGGCAAAGGTGCATCCGCAATTGGCTATGACCGCGTAGGAGGCACTTCTTACGGAAAATACCAGATAGCTTCCAAAACCGGGACTATGGATCGTTTTATCCAGTTTCTCAAGGACAAAGCACCGGAAATAGCTGACAAGCTTCTTGGTGCCGGACCGGCAGATACCGGTTCAAAGGCTGGAGCTATGCCCGATATCTGGAAGCAGCTTGCTGGTGCAGATCCCAAAGGATTTGAAAAGCTGCAGCATGAATTCATTCAGGGCAGCCATTATGACCCCGCAGCCAAAATGATTCTGGAAAAGACCGGGATTGACATGAATTCCCTGCCTGCGCCGGTGCGCGAAGTACTCTGGTCCACTTCAGTACAGCACGGACCAACCGGAGCATCTCGCTTGATAGCCAAAGCAATCGATAAACTGGCTGCCAACGCAGAGAGCAAGGGATTCCCTTCTGATCTGGTTAAAGAAATTTACGGCGAACGCAAAGGGCAGTTTTCTTCATCAACTGAACGGGTCCAGAAAAGCGTTGCCAATAGATTTGACAAGGAACAGAACGTGATCCTGTCCATGCTCGAAGGTCTTTCTAAGACAGCATAATCCCTTCGGGGACCAAAGATTTTTTTAGTAAGTTTTACACATAACTTTGTCGGCCTACCTTCAAAAAACAACCGCAATATCTCCAGAGATATTGCGGTTGTTTTTGTCCATATTGTCTAGTTCGCGAAGCGGCGAAGCCCCACTAAAAAGTTTTGGGATTCTCAAACCCTTTTTACACAAATCCGCAGGAAGGCGGATTTGCCCGGTGCCTGCAAGGCAACGCCCCAGGGGTAAGCCCCAGGACGGGGCGCAATAAAAAGGGTTTAAGCCGCCGGAGGCATTCTTACTTCTTTGCCAGCTTTTCTTCTAAAGTCTGATCAATATCAACGTGCAGGTTTTGGAGAACACTATCTACTGCAACCTGTCCATGCGCCCAGCCTTTGACCTTGCGCACATCTTTGACTAGCGCACACATTACGTCCGCTTTGGAGTCATTGGTGCGATAGCTCTTTAGTGCTGCGAGGATGGCTGCTTCGCGCAAGGTTTGATCGGGTACTTCCTGACTGGGATGATCACGCTTGAGAACGAC
Source organism: Desulfovibrio sp. UBA2564 (assembly GCA_002340305.1). Taxonomy (GTDB): domain Bacteria; phylum Desulfobacterota; class Desulfovibrionia; order Desulfovibrionales; family Desulfovibrionaceae; genus Maridesulfovibrio. Next base: position 8,198 of record DDLU01000055.1, on the reverse strand, counting down.
ATGGGAACCGGGACCGCCTTGGACGTGGAACCAGTAATCGAAGACCGAGGATACCTTACTTAAGATTTCATGGTTGGCCTTGCTGTTCTTGCCCCGGATCATGAGAAATCCGTCGGAGGAGAGGAATAGTGCGGCTGCGATACTCTTGTATTTCCTAGGGATCTCGATGTTTTTCTTTTTCTGGCTTTTGTTGGCGGAGGGCATGAGGTTTGCTTTAAGGAATTGCTCGTGCTCGATCTCTACTTCCTGCCTGCGCCGTTCCATGTGTTTGAAGCCGCGCTGGGCCTTGGCTGCGAATTTGAATATTTTTTCCATATTCTCAGCAGGAGTCAAAAGCGGATCGAGCTTAACTTCCATTTCGCCGTGCTCTGGATGTGTAACTGTGACGCTATCCAGCTCACGCAGGTCCTTTAAGCGATACATCTCAGCTTGCAGGGCTTCGGCCTCGATTTTACGGGCTTGCAGTGCTCTTAAGCGTTCTTCTTCCTGCTCGATGCGCTTGAAAACTTTTTTGAATTTTTTTTTGCCTGTTTTCAGGGTGTTGTGCTGTTCGGCATTTTCCATGCGTTCCATGACTGGAAATAGTATTTTTTCGCCATAAACAGAAGCTGCTTCGATTGCTGAATCGTAAGTCTGCTCGTCGCTTTTGGGATTGGACCAGACGCGTGGAGGTGCAAGTTCGCCTTTTTTTTCTGAGATGTAGAAATTCTTTGCGATACCGCTTTCAAGACGTTCCAGCAGATTGTGCCCGTCTTCCTCTGGAAGAGTATTCAGGCTCTTACGCAGGGGAGGGGATATCTGCGGGAATTCACGCCAGATATCTTCATTAGAGCGGGCTTCTTCGTAGGAAGGCCAGCTAACAGGCGCGGGGAAACCTTCCGGTAGGTCATGGATGAGAGAGACTCCCTTTTTCATGTCCAGCAGCAGGTAGCGGTATTTATCGCGTTGTTTCCATGGTGAGAGGGTGAAGGCAACCCGTAGGTTGATCCAGTCGTGGTGGGCCTCGAAAAGCCTGCGTCCGGCAAGTCGCTTGCGCAACCACATGACCTGTGAAGGCGGACTGGGGGGATTGACCGGTTTTACCCTTGAAAGAAAGAGCAGGCCCACCGATTTGGCGGGCCTGAAAAGAAGATATTCCTTACCTCCCTTTGATTGGAGCGCAAAAGTCCACACTCCCTCAGCGGGGGCAAATATTTTTTCCACCCTGCGGCCCTTGAGATTTTCCTCAAGTTCTCCGGTCAGGGCACGAAAGAAGTGTGCATCCATTTAGATTTATCCGGGTTTAGTCTCCGCGGTTTTGTTCTTCTTCCTCCTGTTTGCTCTTGCAAGCAATACAGAGGGTAGTAACCGGGCGGGCCTTAAGTCTGGGGACGGAGATGTCATCACCGCAGGCGTGGCAGACACCGAAGTCACCGTCATCAATACGCTGAATGGCTTTCTGGATTTTTTTAATCAGTTTGCGTTCCCTATCTCTGAGTCTGAGTGTGAAGGCACGGTCGGACTCAGCGGTTGCGCGGTCTGCGGGGTCAGCATAAGTTTCCCCGGATTCTGTCATGTCTTCGATGGTTTCCTGTCCCTTCTGAAGAATGTCGTCGAGCATTTTGTTCAGGGTTTCACGGAAGTATTCAATATCTTTCTGTTTCATATTGATAACCTCTCTTTTATAAGATGGGAGGTGGGGTTACATTTTACCATAACAACTCGAACTATTTTTAAGATGAATGCTATTATCCTAAACTATGTATGGAAGTAAAGTGCATGATAAAAAAAAATAAAAAAATAAAAAAATAAAACGGTTGACAAAAAAAAACACCTGCCCTAAACACTTTTTCAGCGACGTACGAGTCGGTTCTTTGAATAAGAAATTGTTTGAAATTTCCAATATAAAGCTGATAGGATAATTAAATATTTTATCTCAGCTTGCAGGTAAATGGAAAGCAAAAAAAGATAAAAGTTTCGAAAAAAGGTGTTGACAGTTTAGGATCAGAAAGTTAAAAACTGCTTCGCTTTTCGTGAGCGGGAATAACTCAGTGGTAGAGTACAACCTTGCCAAGGTTGGAGTCGCGAGTTCAAATCTCGTTTCCCGCTCCATTAAATTTCGGCGACATAGCCAAGTGGTAAGGCAGAGGTCTGCAAAACCTCCATTCTCCGGTTCAAATCCGGATGTCGCCTCCACGAGCGGGAATAACTCAGTGGTAGAGTACAACCTTGCCAAGGTTGGAGTCGCGAGTTCAAATCTCGTTTCCCGCTCCACTAAATTTCTTGGCTGACCTAAGGGGTCAACCTTTCTTCAATTGGATTGAAGATAAATCCCGAGCGGGAATAACTCAGTGGTAGAGTACAACCTTGCCAAGGTTGGAGTCGCGAGTTCAAATCTCGTTTCCCGCTCCAAAATTTTAGGCCTTCCTTCATCAGGGAGGCCGTTTTTTTCCTTAATCGGATATCGAGCGGGAATAACTCAGTGGTAGAGTACAACCTTGCCAAGGTTGGAGTCGCGAGTTCAAATCTCGTTTCCCGCTCCATTAAATTTCGGCGGCATAGCCAAGTGGTAAGGCAGAGGTCTGCAAAACCTCCATTCTCCAGTTCAAATCTGGATGCCGCCTCCACGAGCGGGAATAACTCAGTGGTAGAGTACAACCTTGCCAAGGTTGGAGTCGCGAGTTCAAATCTCGTTTCCCGCTCCATATTTTATTCGGGTCGTCCTTCATAGGACGCCCGTACTTTTTGCTGTCAAGAAGTTCAGCGGGAATAACTCAGCGGTAGAGTGCAACCTTCCCAAGGTTGAGGTCGCGAGTTCAAATCTCGTTTCCCGCTCCATATTTCAGGGTCGATCATTGCTGATCGACCCTTTTTTTTGCGCATTACGTCACGGATGTTGACCACCTGCACCTTAATGATTACTCATCTTCCTCTGTGTCTGAATTTTTCAAAAAGATAAGAGAAAATTTCCTACTAAGTTAGGATGAAATAAAACTGAATTCCCTTCAGGAGGTTTCCTTGAAAAATATAGCGTTAGAGCCTGATGCAACTTTTGATGAGCTGCTTGCTGCTGCCCGGAACAAGTTTGGCGCGATTAAATTTGAAGAAGTTAAGGTTGGAGACCAGATTTTTGAACTGGCCCAGATTGCAGATATGCCGGCCTATCTTGATAAACTGGTGGACAAGGCTCGTGGCGGTAAAAAGATTGACCTGCCTCTCTGGGCTAAGATTTGGCCTTCTGCACTGGTCCTCGGTTTTTACGCACTTAAATTTAAAGCAGCTGAGGGAGCCAGGTTTCTTGAGGTTGGGACTGATGGCGGACTGTGTGGGATGATCGCAGCCAGTCGCGGTTACGAGGTTATCCTTGCTGATACTGATGACGACGCGCTGCTTTTCGCTCGTCTGAATGTTTCCCGCAACAAACTCGAAGAAAAGATCATCATGCGCAAGGTTGACTTCGCAGAGACCGATCTGAAAGAGAAATTCAACTACATCATAGGGTGTGAAATTTTGCATCGTGATGAGGTTGTGCAGTCCCTGCCCGGATTTATCGCCAAACACCTTGTTGAAGCAGAGGATTCCGAAGTGCTGCTGGCTATGGATAAAAAGCGTGGCGGTAAGAAATTTTTTGAGCAGGCCAAGGACAGTTATCACCTGATGAGGCAGGAAGTTCCTTTTGCCGGTAATGCCGGTGAAGGCCAATCCATTGTTTCTGTGGTCAGGATGGGAGTAAAATAATGCTGGAACTTAAATCATGTCCTAAAGTTTACCGCAAGGATCAGGATAAGGCGGTCACTCCTGAGGAGACTGTTTCCCGCGTTAAGGCACTGCTGGATGAAAAATGTAACGGTGTTTTGAAATGCACCCGTAAGGTTGATACTGGACGTCTGGGTATTCCCGTATTTATCAGTGAATGCGGTGATGAAGCACGTGAAGTAATGCCGACCCGTAAACAGATGGGTAAGGGGGCTTCCGTGGCGCAGGCTGAGGCTTCCGCGCTTATGGAGTTGGTTGAGCGTTTCAGCTTTTTCAGTTTCTGGTCCAAGTCTGAGAACTTCACCCTTGCCACTTACAGCGAGGCGGAAGAACTCTGGCCCGGAAAAGTTATTTCGATTGAAAAGATTTTGCAGTCTGTAGGCGAAGACATGGACACCGGCAAAGCCCGGGTCATTCTTGATCTTGTCCGCTGGCATTTTCACCCCGCACTCAACGTGCACACTGGTGAAGAAGAATATGTGCCGTTGGATTGGTTTAAAATTCTGAATGAATTTAATGGGTCTTCCGCGGGTAATACATCTGAGGAATCTGTGCTTCAGGGGGCAAGCGAGCTGGTTGAAAGGCACGTATGTGCTGTAATCGACCGCGAGCGTCCCGAAGTTCCGGTAATCGACCCCGCTTCATGTGAAGATGATGTGCTGTCCAATCTTTGCAAATGCTTTGATGACAATGGCATTAAGTACATCATCAATGACTTCTCTTTCGGTATGCCTCTGCCTACTGTGGCTGTTACTGCTTGGGACCCGTCCACTTTTCCGGGCATGAGTGAGATCGTCTTCACTGCCGGAACCTCCGCTTCTCCGTGCAAGGCCGCAATCCGTGCTTTTACCGAAGTTGCGCAGCTTGCAGGTGATTTTGAGACCGGACGTGTTTATGAAGCTTCCGGGCTGCCTAAATTCACTGAACTTGAGCAGACAGGATGGCTTGGAGCAGGGGAATGCGTAAAAATGAAATCCCTGCCTTCCATAGAAGCTGATGATATTTATGATGAACTGAAGCAGTTTGCAGCACAGCTTGAAGAGAAAGGTTATACTCTTTACACCGTAGACACTACTCATCCTGAACTGGGTGTGCCTGCTAACTATAACTTCGTTCCCGGATTCCAGTTCCGTGAGCGCACCTCGCACGCAAGTCTCGGTCTTTTTGTAGGGCGTATTCTAGCTGAGAAAGTGGCCCTCGATATTGCCGGTGACGGTCTGGATGTGATCAGTGATATCTACGGCGGGCCTTATTTTATTCCCTTTTTTGAAGGTATGCTGGCTCTTCGTGGCGGAGATACTTCCCGTGCTGTGAATATGTTCAGCGTTGCAGTGGAGATGCAGCCTGCTGACGAGGAGAAGGCCCTTTCCGCTTTCTACACCGCCTATGCCTTGTCTCTCGAAGAGCGCTGGCCTGAAACCATTCCTTATCTCGACAGGGCCATCGGGCTTGATGATGAGGCAAAGGAATATTTTAACCTGCGCGGTGTTGCAAAATTCAAAGCTAAAGATTACGCATTGGCTTCTGTTGATTTCAAAGCAGCCCTCGCATTGGACAGCGGATCAGCATCAGACCTTGCCAATCTCGGATTATGTCATAAATTTATGGGCGAAGATGATGAAGCTATTGAGTATCTGACAACCGCTCTTGAGCTAGATCCTTCCCTTGAATATGCTGTTCCGCATCTTCAGGAATTACTCGACAAATAAATTCCGGAACCAGATTGACAAGAATAGTATTTAAGGCTTATTCCATTTTAAACAAAAACGTGTGAGATTTCGCGCGTCCAAAATAGTCGTGAAACAGCGGATCGCTGTTTTTGGATATGGCAGGTTCGACACGGTCAGAACCTACAGTAATAAATGTAAATATTCCTAGGAGTATTATTATGGCTATCGTAGAATTCCAGGGCAAAAGCTTTGATGTTGATGAAGACGGTTTCCTCCTGAAGTTTGAAGACTGGTGCCCTGAGTGGGTTGACTTCTGCAAAGAAGGCGAAGGTATCAAAGAACTCAACGAAGAACACCAGAAAGTTATCGACTTCCTGCAGGACTACTACAAGAAGAACGGTATCGCTCCCATGGTGCGTATCCTCTCTAAAGTAACTGGTTTCAAACTGAAGCACATCTACGAACTGTTCCCCTCCGGTCCCGGTAAAGGAGCTTGTAAGATGGCTGGTCTGCCTAAGCCTACTGGCTGCGTTTAGTTCCAGACAGCTTTTAGAATATTCGGGCGGGATCCTCGCGGTCCCGCCTTTTTTATTCACAGCTGACAAGTAGATGACTGGTGATGGTCCGGTTATTAACTTTTAATGTGGATTGTTAGTAATTCCAGGTTGATAGTTGAATCATCAGCAGGCAGCTGTTTGTCTGCTCGTTCCGGCCGCTTGACGAGAGTCCGGCGGGCCTGTTAACTTATTGCACCAAAAATTGCGGAGCTGGGCAAATAATGCTTGCATATTCTCATATGCAGGTGTATTCGGCCTTGTTTTCACGGTTAACAAAGACAGGAGAAAGTCATGAAAAAAGATATCCATCCGAAACTTTATAAGGCAACTGTACGCTGTCACTGCGGTTATGAGTCCGAACTCTACTCCACCATGGGTGAAGAGGTAAGCACTGAAATTTGTTCCAACTGCCACCCCTTCTACACCGGTAAGCAGCGTTTTGTTGATACCGCAGGTCGTATTGACCGCTTTAAGAAGAAGTTCGGTAACTTCGACGCAGCAAGCAAAGTTAAGGGCAACTAGCTCATATTTCTGCGGTTTTGCCGCTTGAACATGCCTCTGCCGTTCTAAACGGTAGAGGCATGTCTTTTTTTTAAAACACTCAAAGTCCTGCATCGTAGCCGGGTGGGACATTTCAAATCCCTCCCCGCTGTAATTCTTTGTAATGATATTCAATTTCAGCCTTGCTTGACGGCTGATAATGATTATTCTACTGAGAAACATTACTATTTTACGGGCCGACAGGTCTCCATCAGTGAGGAAACGGATTTGAAATTACCTCTTCTTATGTCCGCAGCCAAGACAGTTGGCGGACAGGCTGTTATCGAAGGCGTTATGATGCGCGCAAAGGACAATCTCGCCATTGCAGTCCGTCGTCCCGACGGTGAAATTACTGTTGAACTTCGTCCATGGTTCTCAATGACTCCCGCGTTTATGAAAAAGCCTTTTCTGCGCGGTTTTCCTATTTTTATGGAGACCATGGTCAACGGAGTTAAAGCTCTGAATTATTCTGCCACACAGGCTCTTGATGAAGAGGAAGACGGTGAACTGACCACTTTTCACCTTGTGCTGACCATGGTCATTGCACTTGGTGCTGCATTGGGGCTTTTCGTTGTGCTGCCGCACTTTTTTTCTGTAGCCATGAAATGGTGGGGTATCTCCGGTGGTGTGGATTCCCTCAGCTTTCATATTTGGGATGGTTTTTTTAAGATGGTCATGTTCCTCGGCTACATAATTTCAATTTCTTTTGTGCCGGATATCAAACGCGTCTTTGAGTATCATGGTGCTGAACACAAGGCTATCTGGGCTTACGAGGCAGGTGGTGATCTTGATGTTTGCGAGATTAAAAAATTCAGCAGGCTTCATCCCCGTTGCGGAACAGCGTTCCTGCTTTTCGTTCTGGTTGTAAGTATTCTGCTTTTTACTGTGCTGGTTCCCATGATCGTTGCTGTCTGGGCACCGCAAGGGTTTGTGCTTAAACATTTATATATAGTCGGCGTTAAGCTGCTGCTGATGGCTCCTGTTAGTGCGGTTGCCTATGAGATGATCAAGGCTTCCTCCAAACATGAGGATAAGGCGCTTTGCAAAGCCGCCTGCCTGCCCGGAATGGGAATGCAGTTGCTGACCACCCGTGAGCCTGATGAAGAGCAGATTGAAGTTGCTCTCGCGGCACTTAAAACGGCGGTTGCTGCCGATGCTGATGGAGGAAACAGCTAATGTTTGCCAAGTTGGAAGATATTGAACGTTCTTTCATGGATCTGGAGCAGGAGCTTGCAGACCCGGAAGTTTATAATAATCAGGAGCGCTATCGCAAAGTAACCATGGCTCATGCCGAGCTTGGTGAGGTTGTAGTTGCCTTCCGCGAATACAAGCAGCTTGCTGCTGACCTTGAAGATAACAAGGAAATGGCCAAGGACTCCGATCCTGAAATCCGCGAAATGGCTGAGATGGAAATTGCTGAAATCAAGGACCGCCTGCCCAAGCTGGAAGAAGAACTCAAGCTTCTCTTGCTGCCTAAAGATCCTATGGATGGCAAGAACATCATTCTTGAAATCCGCGGCGGTACAGGCGGGGAAGAAGCAGCCCTTTTTGCTGCTGACCTTTTTCGCATGTATTCACGTTTTGCAGATTCCAACGGCTGGAAGGTTGAGGTTATGAGCTCCAACCCCACTGGAACAGGCGGTTTTAAGGAGATCATTGCTTCTATCAGCGGTAGCCGCATTTACTCCAAGATGAA
>DDLU01000172.1 GCA_002340305.1 Desulfovibrio sp. UBA2564 | reverse complement strand
TACGCTCTAGCCGGATGAACCTGATTTAATATGCCAAAGATGATTTAAATTACCTGTTTTGTATTATAAATTTGACAGTATGTTTATTAAGAGTTGATTTTTGGCGTGTATTATTGAATACATGTGGTCAATGGTAAGATAAATATTGGAATTACCTAGGCAGGATTATGTCTGCTTTGGGAGTAATATTCATGAACGTGTGAGGTAGTATTCATGAGCTTTTTTATAAAGTTGCGTATGGTTTACAAGATCGTGCTGCCAGTATTTCTATTGCTGGCTTTGGCTCTATCCGGGATAGAGTATTTTGCTATGTCCAACAGCTCAAAAGCTATTGAAGGTGTTGCTAAACGTGAACTTTACGGCATAGCCGCGACTAATGGTGAGAAAGTTCTGGCATATATCGCCAAGGGACAGAATCAAGCTGAAGGTTTGGCGGAGGGGTTAGCCGGCCTGAAGGCCGGGGACAAATCTATCGGACGTAGTGAAACAATTGCCATGTTCAAGGGTTTTCTTGCAAGCAATCCGGAGTATGTCGGTTGTGGGGTCGCTTGGGAGCCGAATGCGTTTGACGGACGTGATTCTGAGTTTGCAGGAACTGAATTTCACGACAAAAGTGGGCGCTTCATTCCTTATGTGTACCGCAGTGGGGGGGCAATCGATGTCGAAGCCCTAACCGGATATGATGATCCAGCTTCCGGCGAGTTTTATTTTGGTCCGAAAAAAAGTGGAAAGACCTTAATTACAGATCCGTACAAGTATAAGGTTGGTGGTAAAGATGTTTCCATGGTCAGTATCTGCGCTCCAATTCTTGTAAAAGGTAAATTTCAAGGTGTTTTTGCTTTAGATTTACCGATTTCTAATATTATGGAGCAAGTGGCGCAGATTAAACCATACGGAACTGGGTACGCATGGCTGATGACCCCTTCTGGTGAGTTTATGTACCATCCCCAAAAGGATCTTGTCGGTAAAAATATTTTTGATGTTGTAAAATATGAGGATGAATCCGGGATACGGCGGGCTATAAATGGTGGTCATGATTATTATGAAGTTCGCAAGTCTGCAGCAACAGGCGATGTCTCCATGGTTCAATATGTGCCTATCAAGTTTCCGGGGACCGGGCAGTATTGGATTCTAGCTGTTACCGCACCTATCGATAAGGTCCTCGCCAGTTCATACAGCTTGAGCAAGAACTTAATGCTGATGGGGAGCTTAGCTCTTATCTTAGTTCTAGTCGCTATTTATTTTATTGCCCGCTCCATATCCAAGCCGATCGGGATACTTACCGGTGTAGCGACTGAAGTTGCTGAGGGTAATTTTAATGTTCGGGTTGATGGTGCCCAGTTTGGCGGAGAGCTTAAAGAGCTGCATACCGCTTTGATGGCAATGCTGAATGGTCTCGTTGAGAACATATCCAAGGCTGAGAAAATGGCTGAGGAGGCGCAAGATCAGACAGACAAAGCACAGGTTGCTTTGAAGGAAGCTGATGCGGCGCGCGCAGAGGCTGAAAATGCCAAACGCGAAGGCATGTTGCAGGCAGCGGAGAGATTATCGGGTATTGTGGCGCAGGTTTCCAGTGCATCACAGGAACTTACGGCACAAATTGAAGAATCAAGTCGTGGGTCAGAGACACAGCGTGAAAGAACTGCTGAATCTGCAACAGCTATGGAACAGATGAATGCCAGCGTTTTGGAAGTTGCCCGTAATGCCGGACAGGCTGCGGAGTCAGCAGATAAAGCTAAGGGCGAAGCTGAAAACGGCGGTGGAATTGTCAGCGATGTTGTCTCACGCATTAACCGTGTGCAGGAAATGACAGTTGAAATGGAAGCAGGGCTTGGGGAGCTTGGAAAGCAGGCCGAAGGTATCGGGCAGATCATGAATGTGATTACTGATATTGCCGACCAGACTAACCTGCTGGCTCTTAACGCGGCAATTGAGGCGGCCCGTGCAGGAGAAGCCGGACGCGGTTTTGCCGTTGTCGCGGATGAAGTCCGCAAGCTTGCTGAAAAGACCATGGATGCCACAGGTCAGGTCGGTGATTTTATTAAGGGAATCCAGCAGGGTACCCGTGATAATATTGATGGTATGTCGCGGGCTGCCGCAGAGGTTGAGCAGAGTACTGAGTTTGCCAACAAGGCCGGCGAAGCTCTGGGAAGCATTGTCGGTATTGTTGAGGAAACTGCCGAGCAGGTGCGAAGCATTGCAACCGCTTCCGAAGAGCAATCCGCTGCAAGTGAACAGATCAACCGCAGTATTGAGGAAGTTAACCTCATTGCCAACGACAATGCGCAGGCCATGCGCGAATCTACCGCAGCAGTTGAAGAGCTGATGCGCTTGGGTGAGCAATTGACCGGGTTGATTGAGGAATTGAGAAATTCCTAATTCTTTAGAGATAGGTGTGAATAAAAAGCCCGGCAATGTCATTAATGATATTGCCGGGTTATTTTTTTATGTTGTGTGGATTAACTAAATGCGAATCCTACTCAAGCACTCTACTTCCCACATCCGCAGGAAGCACCGTCTTTTTTCTTTTTCTCATCCTTATCTTCATCACCGGCACCGAATTTTTTAAGTCCCTCTGCCAGATCAATGAGTCTTGCATCAGCCTTACCGTAGATTGATTCTTCGGGATACTTTCCTTCATCACCCTGCGTTCCGGCTTCAACTCCGGTGAGGATTTCGATGCCCTGTTCGATGTTTTCCACCGACCAGATATGGAACTTTCCTTCCTTGACAGCTTCAACAACTTCCTTGCGCAGCATAAGGTCTTTGACGTTGGGTTCGGGAATCATGACTCCCTGATTGCCAGTCAATCCGGCATGTTTGCAGCAGAGATAGAAACCTTCTACTTTCTGGTTAACTCCGCCGATGGGCTGCACTTCGCCCCTCTGGTTTACCGATCCGGTAACTGCAATGTCTTGGCGGATGGGAACTTCCGCGAGCGAGGAGAGCAGGGCATAAAGCTCGGTAGAAGAGGCCGAGTCACCGTCAATACCACCGTAGTTTTGCTCGAAAGCGATACTGGCGGTCAGTGAGAGCGGCTTATCCTGCGCGAATTGGCGGCGCAGGAAACCCGAAAGGATAAATATCCCTTTATTATGGGTCGGGCCGGACATGTCTGCTTCACGTTCAATGTTGATGATGCCGCCTTTCCCCATAGCAGTTACGGCGGTAATGCGTGAGGGCTTACCGAAAGAGTAATCGCCCATGGAGTATACTGCCAGCCCGTTGACCTGTCCGGTTACTGCACCGTCGGTGTCAACGTAGATGCTGCCTCGGTCGATCATTTCCTGCAAACGTTCTTCGGTTTGATTTGAGCGTTTGCGGTGAGCTTCGAGGGCCTGATGCACATGTTTGGACTCAACTGCTGTTGAACCGTTGCGGCTTGCGTAATAGCTGGCTTCGCCAAGCAGGTCGGCCAGCAGCGGGAAGGAGGTAGTGATCTTTTCCTGCCGCCCGAACATGCGCACGGCCTGTTCGATGATGGCAGCCGCGCCGGAGCGGTCAAAAGGTATCAGGTCATCCTTTTCCACCATACGGCTGATGAAGTTGGATACTGAATTGATAGCATCAACGTTGCGGTCCATGGATGTTTCAAAGTCAGCACGAACCTTAAAAATCTTAGGCACATCAGGGTCATAATGGCGCAGTAGCTGGTAGAGGTATGGATCACCCAGTACAACCACCTTCACATCCATATCAATCGGTTCCGGCTTCATTCCGGTGGAGGATATGAAGTAGTAGGGGTCGAAGGTCTGGATTTCGATATTTTCGGTTTTCAGGGAACGCTTAAGGGTGGGCCATACACCCGGCTCCACGATTGCATCCATGAGGTTGATAACCAGATAGCCACCGTTGGCCTTGATGAAAGATCCGGCCTTGATTTTGGTGAAATCAGTACG
>DDLU01000086.1 GCA_002340305.1 Desulfovibrio sp. UBA2564 | reverse complement strand
TCGGAGAGCCGCCGGAGGCATCTGAATGACAGAAGATAAAAAAATACTCGTATTAGGTGTTGGAAACATACTTTTTACAGATGAAGGCATTGGCGTGAAGGTGGTAAATGAGTTGATGAAAGAGTACTCATTTTCCGACAACGTTGAGGTCATGGATGGCGGCACCTTAGGCACTAAGCTGATGGGCCCCATGATGGAATGTGACTTCCTGATTGTGGTGGATGCGGTTCTTGGTAATGACGAGCCCGGTTCTGTTTACCGCTTGACAGGAGAAGATTTGCGTAGGAGTCTGGCATTTAAGGATTCAATGCATCAGACTGACCTGCTCGACACAATGGTTCTGTGCGATTTGTGCGACAGACGTCCTGAATGCGTGGTTATCGGGGTTGAGCCGAAGGATTATCACACCATGCACGACGAAGTCTCTGATGTAACACTGGAGCGGCTTCCGTTTATGATGGAAAAGGTTCTTGAGGAAGTTTCCGCAGCCGGTGGCAGTTATGAAAAGATGGCGTAATCGCCGATAAGGGGTATTTCACATGTGTTTAGCAATTCCTGTGCAAATTAAGTCCATTGATGAGCAAGTTGCAAAATGTAAAGTGGGTGAGGGCGAGACCTACCTTGATGCGTCGCTCATGCTCTTGCCCGATGAAGTAAAGATCGGTGATTACCTTATTGTTCATGCCGGATTCGCCTTGCGCAAGCTTGATCCTAAAGAGGCTGAAGAGACCCTGAAAATTTTACGCGATATGGTTGAATTGACCGAAGCCGAAAAAAATAAAGCATGTAATGCTTAGTGATTAGCGCATTTTAACTGAAAAATCCCGGCAGCCTTAGTGGTTGCCGGGATTTTTCAGTGTGTGGTTTATCTTAATTTGCAAACTTTCTCTTGAACCCGAAAAGGGCGAGCAGGGATGCGCCGAGGAGCCAGATTGCACCGGGAATGGGAGTAGGCGCGGTGGGAGTTTCGATAACATAGCCTTGGATCATCCTTGAAACAGCTGATCCTTCGTCATTCCATTGGAAATTAAACCGCTGATCAGCACTTAGATGTATTTCGTTTATTCCTGCATTGTTGGGTTCGGAGCTGTACCAGTCTGTAAAAGTCCAGTCTTCACCGGTTACCCAGTGCCAGTTTGAAGTCGGATCTTGTCTGTTTTCGTCACCAGTCTGATAAGCCCCAAGCCAGTATGCCTTATCAAGTCCTTGGAAAACGGTGGTCTTTAGGAAGTTATTCTCCGCTGCAGAAGTAATTGTTGCCAAATGTCCTCCAGCCGTTTCTGCTGCGAGCTTGGCATCATCCCAATTTATTCCATTTGACTGGATTACGGTATATTCAGAATTGCCAAACGTATAAGTTGAAGCGAAAGCTGATCCGCCAGTCAATGCAACTAACATAGTGATCATTAATATTGCGTTTAAGGTTCTCATTTTTGCCTCCCCAATACGTTCATAAAGAACTTCTTTTTTATTATAATATGCATAAATAATGTTTTGGGCAAGCCATGTAATATAAAAACACTTGTTAAAAGTACGCCAAAAGTTAAACAATAAAGTATATCATACTGTTATAGTATTTTTTTTTGAAAAATAGTGCTGTTCAAGTATGTGATTCAGTGATAATTATGCAAATTAAAATTTAAGTAACTTTTTGGAGATATTATGATAAATCAAGAGCGAATTCTTGAGCTTTTTTTTGATCTCGTCCGCATCGATAGTCCTTCTTTGAAAGAAAGGGACGTTGCAGCTTACCTGCGCGATAAAATGGAAAAAAGAGGATATGTTGTCCGTGAAGACAAAGCCGGAGAACTCAGTGGTGGTAACACCGGCAATCTGATTGTTCACGTTCCTGCTACCGGTGAGGGTGATCCAATTGCTTTTTCCGCGCATATGGATTGCGTTCAGCCCTGTATCGGTGTTGAGCCTATAATTGATGGTGATGTGATCCGCAGTGCCGGTGAAACAGTGCTTGGCGGTGACGACAAGGCCGGGATCTCAGTTGCAATTGAAGCTTTGAGTCATCTTGAAGATGAATCCATTCCTCATCCTGACATTTATTTTGTGTTCTCAATTTGTGAAGAGTCCGGTATGCACGGCGCGAAAAACATGGATCACGATCTTCTGCCAGTTAAAGATATCGTAATTCTTGATTCCAGCGGTGACGTGGGAACTATCGTTGTTGCTGCACCTGCCAAGTCCGGAATCAACATTACTTTTACAGGGAAGTCTGCCCATGCCGGGATCGCTCCTGAAGAGGGCATCAGTGCTATCCAGATCGCAGCCGAAGCTGTTTCTAAAATGAATCTGCTTCGTATTGATGAAAATACCACTGCAAACCTCGGCAGTATCCAAGGCGGCACAGCTACCAATATCGTAACCGAATCTGTTTCACTCACCGCTGAAGCGCGCTCACTGCACGATGAGTCTTTGCAGAAACAGCTCGATCATATGGAAGCTTGCTGCGCTGATGCAGTTAAGAAAATCGGCGGCGAATATAAGTTTGAATATGAAATTTCATATCCTGCCCTGAAAGTTACTGATGATAGTAAAGCACTGGCGAGAGTTGAAGCTGCGTGCAAGAATATCAGCATAACTCCCAAGAGAGTTCCCACTGGTGGTGGTAGCGATGCAAATGTCCTTTATGGTAAAGGCTACAATGCTGTGACCTTGGGAATCGGAATGAGCAAGGTCCATACAACCGAGGAATTCATTAAAATCGAAAGCCTGACCAGTTGTTCTGAACTGGTAGCTGAGATTATGAAAAGTTAGTTTTTAATGATATTCTGCCCGGACAAGATATTTTTTAGGGCAGAATATTTCAATACTGGATCATAAATCCAGTGCTTCTACCAAAACTAGTAGAGGACAAAATGGTATTACCAGAAAAAGACGCAATAATTTTTCATCCCATCGGATACATCCGTTCCCCGCATAAAACTCTTGAGGGGATGCCTATTCAGCCTTCCGGTGCAAAAGATTGTGAAGGGACCATTGAGCTTCACGGTGCTTTGGAAGAAGGGTTGCAGGACCTAGAAGGATTTTCCCATATCATCCTGCTGTATCATTTTCATAAAAATGAAGGCTACAAGCTCAAGGTTAAGCCTTTTATGGATACTGAGGAGAGGGGGCTTTTTTCCACCCGTGCTCCGCGCAGACCGAATATGGTCGGTAAATCCACAGTGGAGCTGGTCAAGGTTGAGGGAAATATTCTGCATATTCGAGGTGTTGATGTTCTGGACGGAACGCCTTTGATCGATATCAAACCTTACGTTGCCAAGTTTGACGCAGTCCCGGCCGACCGCTTTGGATGGCTGGAAAAAAATGCTGAAAAATCAGAGACGATTAAATCTGATGAGCGGTTTGTGGAAGATTAGTAGCTGGCCTCTACTGTTTTAAATTTTATTAGCTCAGTTTTTTGTACTATTACGAAAAACCAAAAAAACCCGCCGAAGCGGGTTTTTTTGGGAGTGCTTAGACTTATCGTCTTCGCAGAATGTAGACTGTTTTTTGGTTTTTTTACTTAATTCCTTCAGGATGACACGCGGAGTTAATGCAACCGATCATTTCCTTGTCATTGCCAAATTCTTTGACATGGCAACCGAGACAGGAAGGTCGCTTGGTGTTGTTGCGCTTATAGTGCATGGCCTTGAAGTAGGACTTGTAGCCCTTGGCTGGCATTGCTGAGAAATTGTCATGACAATCTGCGCAACTGGTCGGTTCGCCTGTTTTCTTCATTTTGTGGTGGCAATCAATACACTCGTAGTTTTCGTGGCTGGAGTGGTTGAATACAACGCCAATGCCTTTGTCCGGTTTGATGAAATCGATGACCAGATCATCATCCGGTGCTTCCCAATCTTCCTGTGCGCCCGCGCCGATGGCTACGAACACAATGCCCATCAAGCACAGGCATGCGATCAATAATTTTTTCATCTTATTTCTCCTGCTTGCTAGGCTTTATTCTTAAGAGCGGTAAGGAACCCGCGTCTTGATGTTTTAGAAGGACTTACCCCTGCCATCAGAGTCCTGCGCTGGTCAGCGGAAGCTACAACATTTTCATGGTAGTTTTCCGGCTTGGTTTCGCAAAGATAGATCACACGTACATCATCAGGGTCTGCGAGGTAGGCGTTGGGATTAGTCTTTTTGACTTCCGCAAGCCTTTCCTTGGCCAGTTTGAGCATGTCCGCACGATCACCGAAGTTCATTGTTCCGGTAGGGCAGCTCTGTACACAGGCAGGCAGCATACCCATTTCCACACGGTCGATACACATGTCGCACTTGGACCATAGTCCGGTGTCCTTATCCTGACGGGGAACGTTGTAGGGGCACATTTCCCAACCTTCCAGCTTACCCTTACGGATAACAGCCTTGTCAGTCATGATTACCGCACCGGTTTTTTCATCCTGAATAACTGAACCCAGAGTGTACATGTTTGCAATGTACTTACATGGGGGCTCAATGCAGTGGCGGCACTGCTCAGGGAAGAAGAGCCAGCGGAATTTTCCGTCTTCATCACGGGCTTCGTTGAAGCGTACCAGACGGATAGTTTTGGATGACAAATCCTGCGGGTTCTGGTGGGAACCTACGTTGCGGGTATGCTCTGCGGGCAGCTTTTTCCACTGCTTACAGGCAACCTGACAACCACGGCAGGCGGTACAAGTGGAGAGATCTACAAAGAAGCTTTTACCGGACATTAGTTATCACCCTCCTTCCACTTGCGGATGTTGACCATGAAGGCCTTGTATTCGGGGATACCGGTGTTCGGGTCACCCACGTTGGGGGTTACGATGTTTGCAGAATCACCGCCGTTGATGGGAGTTACCCAGCCGTAGTGCCAAGGCATACCGACCATGTGTACGTCAGTGCCGTTGATGTTGTAAGGCTGGATACGCTCGGTAACCATCGCAATGGCCCAGAGTGAGCCACGAACACTTTCAACGGTAACTTTTTCACCGTTTTCAATGCCGCGCAGCTTAGCAAGTTCGGGGCTGATTTCAACGAACATTTGCGGCTCGGCTTCTACCAGCCAATCCTGCCAACGGGTCATGGAACCGGTCTGCCAGTGTTCGGTGATACGGTAGGTAGTACCAACGAAGGGGTAGCGCGGATCACAAACGGCCTTTTCCTCACCCTCAACTTGAACCGCCGTGGGGTTATGCAGGGTCTTGGAGAAAGGATGTGTTTTGACCGGACATTCCAGAGGTTCGTAGTATTCCGGCAGGGGACCGTCAGCACGACCGGGGCCGAAGAGCTGTCCGAAGCCGTTCTTACGCATAATGAATGGATGCTTGGTTCCGGGCTTCCAGCCACCATCAGGCACATCGCCGACCCACTTGGAGCCGTTCCATTTGATAACCGCTTTCTTAGGTGCCCAAGGCTGTCCTTTTTCATCAACAGAAGCTCTGTTGTAGAGAATGCGGCGGTTTACAGGCCAGCACCATGTCCAATTGGGGAAGAGTCCGATATTGGCCTGTTCCTTGGTCTGGGAGGCATCGTGACGCATGGCTTTGTTTTCAGTGTCAGAGACTGAGTTACAGTACAGCCAGTTGCCGGAGGTAGTGGAACCGTCTGCCTGCAAATAGGCAAAGCTGGGGACCTGTTGTCCTTTTTTGAATTTTTTGCCTTTAACTTCAACATCGCGGGTAAACCAGCCATTACAGAGCTTGGCGGTCTTGCGGGCACTGAATTCCATGTGGCCGTGTTCGTTTTCTTCGCACATGTTTTCGAAACTGAGGTGGGTGATAGGTTCAGGGTATACACCACCTTCTTTTTCGTAGAGATGCTTAAGCTCTTCCCAGATCTCGTGGAAGTAGTGACCGTCAGTCATTACATCACCAAAAACTTCGGGACCTTTATAGCGCCACTGCATCCAGCGACCGGAGTTGGAAACAGAACCTTCTTTCTCGATTGCGGAAGCACAGGGGATGAAAAAGGTTTCGGTTTTGACCTTCTCGGGATCCATATCAGGACCTTTCCAGAAGTCACTGGTTTCGCACTGGAAGAGGTTGACGTTAACCATCCAGTCCAGTTTGCTGATAGCCTTACGGGTTTTGACTGAGTCGGAGCTTGAACAGGCAGGGTTCATACCCCAGATCAGACCGCCGCTGAATTTGCCTTCATACATATGGTCGATGAGCGGAATCCAGGAGTAAACGCTGGCCTTGTGGTTATCGAGGCGAGGCAGATACTGGTAGCCCTGTTCCGGCGTGTCTTCGGAGTACATGGCTTTGATCAAGCTGGCAGAGTACTTGGGATAGTGCTGCCACCAGTTTGCGGATTCGGGGTCGTTACTTTTGGGAGTGTAAGTATTGTTGTACTGCTCGAGGGTATCCTGTCCGGCCAGCGGAGTTTTCAGGTAACCGGGGAGAATGTGATAGAGCAGGGCATAGTCAGTGGAGCCCTGTACGTTACATTCGCCGCGCAGTGCGTTAACACCACCACCTGCAATACCGATGTTACCGAGCATAAGCTGAATCATGGCCATGGCGCGGATGTTCTGTACACCGACGGTATGCTGGGTCCAGCCCATGGCGTACATGATGGTACCGGCTTTGTCTTTTTTACCAGTGGCGGTGTAGGTGTTGTAGAGCAGTTCAAGGTCTTTCACGGAGACACCGGAAATGGAGGATACTTTTTCCGGAGTGTAGCGTGAGTAATGTTTCTTCAGAATCTGGAATACACAATTGGGGTCCTGCAGGGTTTTGTCCTGTTTGGGGATGCCTTTGTCGTCCAGTTCGAAAGCCCACTTTGACTTGTCGTAGGAATTGGTCTTGGAATCAAAGCCGGAAAACAGGCCGTCTTTAAAATCGAAGTCCTTGCCGACAATAAAAGAGGAGTTGGTATACTCAACCATATATTTATGGAAGTAACGCTTGTTCTTGATGATGTAGTTGATCATCCCGCCCAGTACTGCGATGTCAGTACCGGAACGCAGGGGAATATAAGCATCCGAGCGAGCGGAAGTACGAGTGAAACGCGGATCAACATGAATAATTTTAGCACCGCGTTTCTGTGCTTTTACAGCCCATTTAAAAGAAATGGGATGGTTTTCGGCAGCGTTGCTGCCCATTATCAAAATGCAATCACTGTTCTGAAGATCATTCCAGTGGTTGGTCATCGCGCCGCGTCCGAACGACTCTACCAGAGCCGCAACAGTTGCGCTGTGTCAGATCCGTGCCTGGTGTTCAACATAGACCAGGCCGAGTGAACGCATGAAGCTGTGCATGGCGTAACATTCTTCGTTATCCAGCGCAGCGGATCCGAGAGAGGCAATACCCATGGTGCGGTTAACAACCTGTCCCTTTGCATTTTTCTTTTCAAAGCTTTCATCGCGTGATTTTTTGATTAGCTTTGCGATACGTTTTTTACAGAATTCCCAATCTTTTTCTTCCCACTCGGTGCCGTAAGGCGCACGGTACAAGAATTTGCCGGGGCGCTTGGGGTTTTCGGTCATCTGGATAGATGCCGCACCCTTTGCACAGAGTGCTCCTTCATTGATGGGGTGGTCGGGATTACCTTCCACGTTTACCGCGCGTTTGGTCTCAAGGTCGGTATTGACCAGAAGGCCGCAACCCACAGAACAGAACGCACAGACAGATGTTGTCTGCTGTGTCCATTTAGGACTAAGTTGCTTCGCCCGTTCCTCGGCTGTATTGGCGAAGGCTTTGCCAAGCCCGCCGAATGCCGGAACAGCGGCAATACCCGCAGCTGCAGCAGTCGTCAGCTTTACAAAATCTCTACGATTAATGTTCATCATCGCTCCTGAAATTTGAGGGTGTTCCAATCATCTGGATAAGAACCTATCCGTCAATCGGGGTGATGGAAAAAAAATGTTGCTTGTATTGTGAATGACACAATTTTATATATGCGGTGTTTGATATAATTGGTGCATTATTAGTTATTACATTGAAATAATTATTTTTATTTGTTTGAGAGTTGAGAAGTGTAAAGTTTGCAGAATTTAATTCAGATGTATTTGCAGAATAAGTTCGATAAGGAATTCTTTTTGATTAAGATCTTTATTTTTAAGGCCTTACTGAAGGTGTGGATGCTTTTTGGCGCAATATTTAGAGCTATTGTTACTAATATGACATAATACAGTGAAATAAGAGTGGAACAGGGGTTGTTTTTTAAATTAAAAACAACCCCTGTTAATTTTTTCAGTTACTTAGTGGCAATGATAGCAAATTCATTGCTTTTGTTTTGGTACTTATTTCCTGACACATTACCCAACAACTCAATTTTGCTAAACCCGTAATTAACGAATTCGGTCGTTAAATCATCGGGAGAGAAGTACTGCAACCAATTGTAGATTGTGCGGGTGCGTTTTTTTTCGATGATAGTGTATTTATCCAGCATCACTTTTTCTTGTTCATATTTGTATGTGTTCAGGAAACCGTAATACTTTTCAGGTGCCCAGAATCCGTCCATCAAATTAAGTTCAAATATTCGCTTTTCGTTTAATTTGCAGAATGCAGTTATTGAGTACACATCAAGCAAAATTGATCCGCCATGTTTCAACAAGCTGTAAAATTTACGAAGTAATATGCTGCGTTGTGCTGGGCTAAGAGCGCAAAAGTCACACATAATCATTGTGATGAGATCAAATTGTTTAGCCGTTTTGAACTCTAGGTAGTTTGTGATGATATAGTCGATTTCCAAGCTGTGTGCTTTGGCTTTTTCCCGTGCATATGAAATTGAATTTTCTGAGAAATCGATTCCGGTTACATGTGCACCTTCCTCGGCAAATCGAGTGGAATATAAACCGGGACCGCATCCAAAGTCGGCTAATTGTTTGCTCGAATTTAATTCAAAACGCTCAATGATCCATTTTGATGATTCGGCTATAAACTGAGTGTTGCGTGAAGCTGCATCAATATCAGGATTTAAGTGATAGTTGAGCATTTGTCTTGCAACATACTCGTCGGTCCAGAGATCAGATGCTGTATAGAATTCAAAAGGAAGGGGGCGTGAATTGATGTCCTCAAGTTCCTTAAACATAACAAAACCTTTAATATCCTTACATGGAATATTATCTGAAAAGTCGCTTGTCTGCCGAGGGTCGGCAGGGCAACGCAAGAGCCAAAAAGTCTTTATATGATTAAAGTCTGGACATAACAGATTTTCTGTTAGCCCCTTTTTTTATGTCTGTCTATTTAATTCATAAAGAACCCCCGCCACCTTAGCAGTAGCGGGGGTTCTAATTAATCCAAAAATCCGGGTGATTTAATCAAGCTTCTTACGGGCAGTACCTTCTTTATAGAAAGGAAGTTCTGCTTTTTTAGCTTCAAGCTCTTTGCGCGCTGTTTTGACAATGAAGTTTTCTGCTTCAGCTGCATCTTTAGCAACGTACGCCAGGGCAATTGAGTAACCAAGGGTGGGGGAGAAGGAACCACTGGTAACCTTACCCACTTCTTTGCCATCGAGCATGACGATGTCATCGTGACGTGCAGAGCGGCGGCCTTCGATGGTCAGCGGTATGAGGATTTCCTTCACGGCAGTGTAAGCATCTGCGGGAAGCAGGAATCCGTAACCGCCTTCGCGGGGATTGTGCTCGGTATCAAGGTCCTGACCGTAGAGGGGATAACCGCACTCAAGACGCAGGGTGTCGCGGGCACCCAGTCCAATAGGCTCAACTCTTTCGTCTGCAATCATTTTTTCCCACAGGGAAACAGCCTTATCGGCAGGCAAGTAAAATTCGTAGCCAAGCTCACCTGTGTAACCGGTACGGCTGACGATCAATTTGTAGCCGTCAAATTCTGTTTCTTCGAAGTTGAAGTACTTAAGGTGCTTGAAATCGCGTCCGAAAACTGATTCCAGAACATCGAGAGCAAGAGGCCCTTGAAGGTCAATTTTGGCAGTCTCGTAAGAAATGTTATCAAATTCCAATCCTTCGGGGAGGCCGGAATTTATCCAGTTGAAGTCGCCTTCTTCGCATGAGCCGTTAACAACCAGCATGTAGGAATCTTCCGCGAAGCAGTAGATGATCAGGTCATCAAGAACACCACCTCTTTCATTGGGTAGAAAACCGTAACGGCATTTGCCCGGTGCGAGAGTATCCAGATTCTGGGTAACCAGCTTATTTAGGGCGTCTTTAGCTCCTTTGCCTTTGAGTGTGAATTCGCCCATGTGGCTGATATCGAAAATCCCCACATTCTCACGGGTGTGTTTGTGTTCAACGATAATGCCTTTGTATTGTACAGGCATTTCAAATCCGGCAAAAGGAACAAGTTTAGCACCGTTTTCACGGTGCCATTCTGTCAGGGGGGTGGTGCGCAGTGCGGTCAATTTTTTACTCCATATAAATTGAAAGCATTCGAAAAAATTTCAGAGTGCTTTCATAATTAAATTTAAACCAATCCGCTTACAGAGGTTCCTTCTTCATAGAGGGAACGGCTTTTACGAATCGACCTGAATTCATCAAGGACTACCACCATACGGCCATAATATTTTCTAACATCAAGACCATACGGTGTGAGCTCGTCTTCCGGACAGGAAATATATTTCCGCCTCAAGTACGCATCGTTGAGAACACGATCACCAATTTTTAAAGCTGTTTCCACCAGCTTGTCAAAGTAGTTGACGATCTCAAATTTGAGTTCATTCATTATTTCATGCATTACCTGAAGCATTTCAAGATATCCGATTTTTTTACCCCGGTATTTTCTTTCGCGAAGATCTTCCAGAACCTTAAGCTTACGGGCCTGCTGGATGTAGCTATATTTGGACCATACCTCCTGATAAATCTCGGTAAGATCATTGAAAGGCTCATAATTATCAGGTGCCAACAGGTAGCTGTCCAGAACCTTAACTACGCCGGAATAAAACTCATCAGAGTAACCGATGATTCTGCGTTGGTGCTTGGACAGCCATGCAAATAGAAACTTAAGTCTTTTTTCATGAGTTTCAGTGTCTTCAATAAGCTCATTACGTTTATAGACAATACTGCCTGTGTATTCACCACGGACAATGTCGTTGAGCAGAATGGTCATGCTGGATGCATCTTTGATTACGTTAAAATGGGTAGCACATTCACCGGTTAAGGGGTGTATTACCTGCTGCTCATAAACAGAAAGAGCCCGATCTTCGCGAACGTTTTCAGGGTTGAATTTGTGCTGGCGGTATTTAACTTTCAGGATCACAACCCGTTTTTTTTCATCCACAAAGAAACCGCCTTTTTTTAGTTCAGCGATAGTCTCTTTGTTATCCTTACTGACTTGCACCAGTGCGATTTTTTCCACTCGCGGATAGTGCTTGGCTTTAGGGTGAGAAAAAAGGGAGGTGATGGTGCGGTCGGACTGGCCCAGCACGCGAACCATGAATTTTTCACCCATGCGATGCAGTCGACGGGCGAACAGGGCAGAGGAGGTACGGCGTTCAGAAACAATAGGGAAGCCGTGCAACTCCATAAGAAAAGTGTAAACGAAAAGACGGTTGTATTCGTAGAGCAGGTTGTCACCGGGTTTGAATTTTCCAATCCTGATGCCGAACCGTTTTAATTCTGTATCGAGATCAGAAGGAAATGATCCGAATACCCCGGCAAGATAAAATTTTCCGGTATTATCCTGCGCCATGACCTGCGCCCTTTCGATTTCGAGCAGGTGCGGGAGAATTCCGTCATAGTTCTCAATGGCAGAAATATCTGTATTTCCGTATTCGCTGAGAAAATCCTTATGGGAACGTTTGGGCAGTCTGCTTTCGAAAGTTTCGATGTTTGCTTTAACGATCGATTCAAAGAGCGGACAGGCATCTTCAGTGGTTGTTTCATCCAGAAGACGCGGACTGTGTAGAATATCGAACTGAAAAATTTCTTGAAAAAAATTCAGAGGGCGCTCAAGTGCGACCATGCTGAAGCCGGGCAGTTTTTTATATTCGTAGAGATCTACCTCAAAAGAGGGAAGAAGCTCGCGCGAGTCAACCAGCGGATACTGGTTGCGTTGCTCAAAGTAGGGGCGGAGTAGACAGTTTTTAATGTGAACGTGGTCCAAATGCAGACGCAATCCGTCCAAGGACCTCATATCGTAAACATTTTGAGATGTTACGTTGTCCGCGTCACAGGCTTCCCCTGTATATTTGGAAAAGGCTTCCTGCCACATAGTAAAACCCTGCATGTTGCTGTAGGATTATAAAAGGATGTCTGTTCGATGCGGGCATCAGGACACTGTTGATTTATATATTGTATGATTATCCCGAACTGCGACCAATTACAACAGAATTTATCTAGAAAAATTGTAGAATTTAATTTTTTTTGAAAATTAGGCCCCATTATGTTGAAAACTGCTTTTTTTAGCGTCTATCAAATATGATTCAAGAAATCAAAGCCCTTGAATCCGGGTGAAAAAGGGCGGTTATTAAACTGGGTATCTGTTGACCGGAATGGCTCTTTCAAATAAGAATGGTACGGATTTGATTATATCATAAGACATTTGTCTTTTCGAACGACTATAATTTTAAGGATTAAATATATGAGTTTAGATGGCTGCGCCAATATTGAGAATAACAAGGTAGACTGTCCGTGCACTTATAGCGGATGTCCCAGAGCCGGAGCTTGTTGTGAGTGTATCAAATATCATCGTGCCAAGGACCATCTGCCGGCCTGCTACTTTACACCTGAGCAGGAAAAAACATATGACCGGAGCATTGAATATTTCATCAAGTGCAGGACTAAATAGAGCATGCCTAGAAACGAAATTTTGATTAATATCCTGAGCATTGTGTGTAATGTTTTTGAAGCACACAGTGTGGTTCTCTTTTTGCCGGACGGACAGCATGGCTACTCCCTGTCTACCTATTTCAGTCTTGGGGATGATATTTCGCCCAAAGGAACTCCCTTGCAGAAAAAAAGTCTTGCCGGAATTGTCATTGGCAAGAATGAACCCCTTTTTATCAATAATATGGACAGGAAAGGAGCCACAACCCTCGGATATTACGAGAACCGTGAGGACTCCAAGGTCAAGGCATTTATGGGGACACCGTTGGATCAGTCCCTAGGTGCAATATGTCTTGATAGCAAACGTACTTATTCATTCAGTACCAAGGATTTGAAGATTCTTTCCCAGTTCGGAAAGATGATCACATCCATGCTTTCCTGCATTCGTTCCGTTGATGCCGATGGAAGAAAGAATGGATATTTCATGACCCTTAAGCTGTTGCATGATCTGCGCAAAAGGCAGCCGAAGTGGAATTCTTTTCTCGATAATCTGCTGAACATGACAGCCGGAACAAGCGGTTTTTCCCATTCTTTTCTAACAGTTATTGATCCAAGAGGCACTTCGTTCTACATGGAAGGCGAGAACAAGCCTATTCTGCACAAAGGTGATCCGAAATCGATGTCGTTTCCCCTCGGAAGCGGTCTTGTGGGCTGGGTTTATAAAAATAATGAACCTATTTTTATTGAAGAAAATAATGCCGGACAAGCAGCTTCAAGTCTTTTAGGTGCAAGTGCTTCAACCATTGATTTCAGAAGTGTTATCTGCCTTCCTTTGGTTTTTCAGCGCAAAACCCGTGGCGTTCTTGTGCTCGCTAATGAAGATTCGAAACGAATTGATGAAGACTTGAAGGATTTCCTGTTTATGGTATCTGAATATCTCAACCAGTTTCTTGAAAATCTCTTTTTGAAAAGCAAACTTGCGGAAGCTAGAACTGCTTTACAAAAAGTAACCCCGGCTAAATCTGATCCGGTTTTAATAAACGATAATTAACTGCTTCGCGCATGAGGCCTGAATTATATGCTCTGGGCTAAACTGATGAGTTTTTTCGGCAAGGACCTTGCCATGGATTTGGGGACAGCGAACACATTGCTCTACACTCCAAAGGATGGAATCATCCTGAACGAGCCATCTGTCGTTGCTCTTGATGCCCGTGATGAATCAGTGATCGCAGTGGGTAAAGAAGCCAAGGAATACCTTGGCCGTACCCCGGATAAAATTAAGGCTATCCGTCCTATGAAGGACGGGGTTATTGCCGACTTTGAAGTAACCAAAAAAATGATCGCTTTCTTTATTAAAAAAGCAATTAAAGGCAGAAATCTGGTCAAGCCTAAAATTATTATCTGCGTTCCCACCGGGATTACTCAGGTTGAGAAAAGGGCGGTCATTGAATCCGGTCAGCAAGCCGGGGCAAGAGAAGTGCGACTCATTGAAGAACCCATGGCTGCTGCTATCGGTGCCGGATTAAACATCCATGAGCCTGAAGGCAACATGGTTGTTGATATCGGCGGTGGGACAACCGAGGTAGCAGTAATCACTTTGTCTTCTGTGGCCCACAGCCAGTCTGTGCGTGTTGCCGGAGATGAGATGAATATGGCTATCATGCGTTATATGCAGGATGAATTTAAACTGTTGGTCGGTGAAAATACTGCTGAAAGGGCCAAAATTAAAATCGGGTCTGCCATTGAGCTTCCTGAACCGCTGACAATGACTGTTTCCGGGCGTAATCTTCTGGATGGCAAGCCTAAGTCCATTGAAATCAATGATGCGCAGATCAGGGAAGCAATTGCCGACCCTGTTGCTGCTATTGTTCATTCTGTACGGGTTGCCCTTGAGCGCACACAGGCCGAACTTGTAGCTGATATTTCCAATAATGGTTTGCTGCTTGCCGGTGGTGGTGCACTTCTCAAAGGCCTTGATGAGTTGATCAGCCGCGAAAGCTCTCTTAAAGTCATTATTGATAATGACCCGCTGACCACTGTTGTGCGCGGAACTGGCTTAAGTCTCCAGAAAGATAAGGGCTTCGAAAAAGTCTACATTAATTAATATATGCAAGAACTATTAAAAAAAGCGACAGCGGCTGTCCTTGAAGCCGGTGAAATAATCAAGGATGGTTACAACAAGCCCAAGAAGATCAAACATAAAGGCCGCATTGATCTTGTTACTGAAACAGATTTGGCGGTTGAAAAGTTTCTTAAAGCAAAACTTGCAGAAATTTTGCCGGGTTCATCTTTTCTGGCCGAAGAAACTTCCGGCAATGCTGAACTTGTAGACCGCACTTGGATCATCGATCCTCTGGACGGTACCACCAACTTTGCCCATGGCTTACCCATGGTGGCTACCTCTGTTGCTCTCTGGGAGAACGGTGAGGTTGTACTTGGTGTCGTCAATCTGCCTATTCTAAACGAAGTGTTCACCGCTGTACGGGGTGGCGGGGCATTTATGAACGGTGAATCTATTCACGTTTCGGATTGCGATTCTCTTGAAGAATCCCTGATTGCTACCGGATTTCCTTACGCTATCAAAGAGCATGTCGATTTTATCACAGCTGCTTTGCGCCGGGTGCTGGTTAACACTCAGGGAGTGCGTCGCCCGGGCGCGGCTGCTTTTGATTTAGCCTATCTGGCTTGCGGAAGATATGACGGCTACTATGAAAATTCCCTTAAGCCTTGGGACATGGCTGCCGGATGGCTGTTGGTGGAAGAAGCCGGAGGACGTGTTTCAGAATATGGCCTTGGTGAGTTCAATCTTTATTCTCCAATGATTCTGGCCACAAACTCTTTGCTTCATGAACAGCTTGATAGACTGGTTGCACCCGAAGATTAGGCTACTTAAATTTAAAGAGCAGCCTCCGATCATGCAGGAAGACGAGGATAGGCACCAATAATTCGCGATATTCACGGATAAGCCAGTCCAGTTCACTTTCAGAGTAGAAGTATCCCGAGTCAGCTTCATCTTTATCCGTCTCTGGAATCGTGTTCACTTTGTCTAAAACGAAAAGCGATATAAATTCATATCCTGTTTCGGATGAAGCTTCGATTTCTTCGATCCGTTTTAATCCTGTGCTGCGAATGCCGAAGGTTTGCTCAAGGTCGCGAAGTGCAGCCTGTTCTGTGGATTCTCCTGTAAGCACATGACTGCTTGTTGAAACATCCCAGCGTCCTGCATAATTTTTTTGTGATGAGTTCCTTTTTTGAAGAAAAAGTTTTCCTTCATTGTCATAGATAAGTATAATCACTGAGCGATGACGAAGTGACTGACGATGGACCTCCTGGATATCCATGCTGCTCAGCGGGCGGTTGTTTTTATCGACAACTTCGATTTGAATAGACTTTTTTTTCACTTTTAAACAAATTCTTTTCGTTTTTGAACACAAGTGTTCTTTCAATTCAGAGAAATTACGTGTATGCAGTTCATGTTGACTTTGATTGAGAACTCTCATTTTGTACTCATGTACAGGTAGATAACCTATTTATGAAAAGCGCGGAAGCCACCTCTGACACTCAGAAAATTTTAGATATAGGCCTTGAACACCTTAGCCAGCTCAGGGCACTTGAATCTCTCTGCTTTGAATATCATTGGACCGAAGAGCAGTTCCGGCTCGGACTTGAAAAGAAAGCTTTTTTTGTCCTTGGTTATGAAGAGCAGGGGCTGCTGGTCGGATACCTCGCTTATTCAATTGTACTTGATGAGATGGAAGTTCTTAATCTCGGGGTCCACCCGGATTTCAGGAGAAAGGGAATTGGCAGGGCACTTATGCAGGGTCTCATGCTAAGGTGCCGGGAGATGGATGTGAAAAGAGGGCTTCTGGATGTAAAAGAATCCAATGTCCCCGCTATCGGGCTTTATGAAAGTCTCGGTTTTGTTCAGGTGGGAGTCAGGAAGAATTACTATCCGGACACAAGGGAAGATGCCCTACTGTATGACTTGAATTTTTAGTCAGTAAACTCAAACCGATTTAACCACGGAGTGAACATGCGTTTCATTGACCAACTTGATATTGCAGGTAAAAAACTGCTGATGAGAGTTGACTTCAACGTCCCTCTGGATGGTGATACCATCACTGACGACAACCGCATCAAGGCCGCAGTCCCTACTTTTAAATATGCCCTGGAGCAGGGAGCCTCGGTTATCGTCATGGCCCATCTGGGCAAACCTAAAGGTAAAAGGGTTGATTCCCTGAGCCTTGCACCCGCAGCCAAACGCCTCGGCGAGTATCTGGGAATGGAAGTCCCCCTTGCTCCTGATTGTATCGGTTCTGAGGTGGAAAAAATGGCTGCCGCGCTTAAGCCCGGACAGGTCATGATGCTCGAGAACCTCCGTTTTCACGCAGAGGAACAGGCTAAGACTCCTGAAGAACGTGGCGACTTTGGTAAACAGCTCGCCGCGCTTGCTGATATTTATGTTAACGACGCATTTGGCGTGGCGCATCGTGCCAACGCATCCGTTGTCGATGTTCCTTATGCTGCTAAAGACTGCTGCGCCGGTTTCCTGCTCAAGCTCGAATGGGAATATCTTGGGGAAGCACTCAAAAATGCCCGTAAGCCCTACATCGCTGTTTCCGGTGGCGCTAAGGTTTCTTCCAAGCTTGGCATCCTCAACAACCTGATCGGTAAAGTTGATGATTTCATTATTGGCGGTGCTATGGCTAACACCTTCCTGCTTGCGCAGGGTAAGGGTGTTGGAAAATCCCTTGTTGAAGAAAGCCTCGTTGATACCGCGAAAGAGATCATTGATAAAGCCGCTGCTTCCGGTACCACATTACACCTGCCTACCGACTTTGTCTGGGGTAAGGACATTGATGTTGCGCAGGGTGTATGTGATGGCGATTCCGTACCTGAAGACGGTATGTTGCTTGATATCGGGCCTGAATCCACTAAGAAATTCTGCGAAGTAATTGAACGCTCCAAGACCATTGTCTGGAATGGTCCCATGGGACTTTTCGAGAAAGAACCTTTTGCGCAGGGCTCTCTCAAAGTCTGCGAAGCAATGGCTGACCTTGATGACGCAACCACTATCGTGGGCGGCGGTGATACCGACGCAGTTGTTCATCAGGCCAAACTTGAAGATAAGTTTACTTTTATCTCCACCGGAGGTGGATCTTTCCTCGAATTTCTCGAAGGTAAAGAACTTCCTGCATTCAAAGCACTTAAGGAGAACAGCTAATGAAAAAATTAATGGCAGCTAACTGGAAAATGTATAAAACCCGTGCTGAAGCAAAAGCAACAGCCGAGGAACTTCTCAAAAAAATTGAAGGCAAACTTCCTGCTGACCGCGAAGTTGTTATTGCAGCTCCGTACACCGCATTGGAAACCGTAGGTTCCGTGCTTGAAGCAAGCACAGATTGCCATCTTTCCGCAGAAAACCTCTATCCTAAAGCAGAAGGTGCATTTACCGGAGAAATTTCTCCTGCAATGCTTAAGGATGTTGGTTGCGTATACTCTCTGGCCGGTCATTCCGAACGCCGT
This sequence comes from Desulfovibrio sp. UBA2564, assembly GCA_002340305.1. GTDB lineage: Bacteria > Desulfobacterota > Desulfovibrionia > Desulfovibrionales > Desulfovibrionaceae > Maridesulfovibrio. The sequence continues at coordinate 1,037 of DDLU01000086.1, read as the reverse complement.
GCAATCATTGGCGAAACTGATGCGCTGGTAGGAGAAAAAGTTGCTTTTGGTCTCGAAAACGGTTTGTCCATGATTCTCTGCATCGGTGAAACAATTGATGAAAGAAAAGCCGGGGAAGTTCAGAAGGTTATTGACGAACAGCTCGAAGCTGGTTTAAAGAATGTAGCTTCCGACTTCGCACCCGAAACCGTTGTTGTTGCTTATGAGCCTGTCTGGGCTATTGGTACCGGTGAAGTGGCCGGCGAAGGCGAAATCGTTGAAGCTCATGGTTTTGTCAGAGAAAAGCTGAAAAAACTTTTCTCTGAAAAAGCTTATGAAATCCGTATCTTGTATGGCGGAAGCGTAAAACCTGCCAACTGCGCACAGATCATTGCACTTGACAATGTGGACGGAGTCTTGGTAGGAGGCGCGAGCTTGGACGCGGAAAGTTTCAGCCAGATCGCACTGGCTTAAATATCTGCCTTATTCCAGGTGAAAAAATAAAGGAAAAAAGCTTTGCAAACGCTCGTAATTACTGTACACATTATCGCTTGCGTCTTTTTGATTGTTTTCGTTCTTTTACAGAGCGGTAAAGAAGACATGGGCGTAATCTTCGGCGGAGGAAGTGGATCTGTTTTCGGTAGTACCGGAGCAGGTGGAGTTCTTGTTAAGATAACTGCATTTTTGGCGGCAGTCTTTCTGGTAACTTCTCTTTCCTACAACTATCTCTCCGGCAACAGGATTGCTGATGAGTCCGTCATGCTTGAAGGTGACACCATCATTACTCCCGAAGTTGAAAAGCCTGCAGTCACTTTTGAAGAGCCTGCTAAGGCCCCTGCAGAAGAGACCAAATAGTAAGTTTTTAAAAACTTCTTAGAAGTTCTTTAAAATATACAGCTCGTAGTTCGGAGCCGAGGTGGTGGAATTGGTAGACACGCTGTCTTGAGGGGGCAGTGGAAGAGATTCCGTGGGGGTTCGAATCCCCCCCTCGGCACCATGCAAAAGAAGAAGGGGTTGAAGCAAATGCTTCAACCCCTTTTGTTTTTAGATGGTTGCGA